>NZ_JBMDKQ010000039.1:0-13134 GCF_057809795.1 Sphingobium sp. FG125 | reverse complement strand
CGGCGCGTCGAACTAGGAGCGGGGGTTAGAAGGGGGCAGTCAAGCGCAATAGTTTTACTATCTTCTATTGACAGCTATTGACAGCGCGGGCATATAAGAAGGACCGGACCGAGGGCGGCAACCCTCCCCGGCATCCACTCCCGCAGGAGCATAGCATGACCTTCCGTACCCTACAGCGGCCCCCCGTCACCGCCGAGCAGATCGACCAACTCAAGTTCGAGTGTCGCAAGGGGGGCGCAATTATCCGCGTCAAGAAGCTGGACGGCAGCCAGCGCGGTTGCATCCGTATCGTGCTGGTGAGCGGCACCCGCGAGGCGGTGCGTGCGGCCCTTGTCGCGATGGAGGGAGCTACCAGCTTTGGCCGACCGTTCGCGCACCCTGACTGGCATTTCGCATGGAACGGCCCGAGCGAGGTCAACGCCTGCTTTCCCTACAGCTTGAAGGCAGCGGCATGACCGAGGATTTCAAGCGCCAGATGCGTGCCGACACCATGCGGATCGAGGGGCTGGCCGCAGCCCTTCCCGCCGATCACGATGGACGCCGCGCCGCGTTGGTCGAAGCCGCAGACGCCTACCATGCCGCTATCATGGCCGGTGACGAGCGCGCGCGCCGCACCGCAGATGAGCGCGCGTTAGCCGCGTTGGTGGCGTTGAACGACGGCGAGCTATTCGGCTTCGCAATGTCGGGGAAGGCCCCCGACCAGATGCTCGACGCCTGCGCCGCCCAGCCCGGTACGGTTCCGAGTTGGGGGCAGCGCGGCGAGTTCGTCCTAACCGTCGATGGTATGCGCGTCCGTGTCGTCTTTGATCCCAACCTTGGCCGATCCATGCCCGCACACATCGGGTTGCATGTGGTGGACGCGGGTAAGCCGTTCATCAGTGACACGGGCTTTTGGTCCCGCTGGCAAGGCGACATGATCGAGGGGCAGACGGTGGACGAGGCCGCGCGCGTGATGATCGAGCAGAGCCTTTCGGAGAGCGGGCGCAAGATGCTTGCCCCCGGCTTCCGCGAGCGCCGACAGGCCGAGGATGTTCCGGCATGGATCGACGGCGCAGCGGCCCCGGCATCGGACTTCTACGAGGATCGGGGAGGACAGGTCGCGTTCGCGTTCTAGCGTCAATAGATTGCGGCAATACTATTGACAGCTATTGACAGAAAGCCTATATAAGAGGGACCGGGACCGAGGGGCGGCAACCCCTTCCCGGCCCCTCAATCTCCACCGCAGGAGCCAGCCATGACCACCGGCAAGCCGACCCCGACAATCGCACAATGGATCGCACTTCTCGACTTCCGCGACCGCTACGGGCGCACTTGGAAGGACGCGCTTTGGACGAAATGGGGCAACGGGCAGGACCATTACGAGCCGCACGCCGCTGACCTTCATTCCGTCCGCAACCATGCCGATTTCGGGCCGAGCTGGCTTCATGGCCTCAAGCCCGACCTGTTGCAGCGCCAGCGCGAGCGGTTCACCCTCACCCTCGCCCATCGTGACGACAACACCGTCAGGGCCGAGCAAGAGGCAGTCGCCAGCGCGCTTGCGAACGACGACGGCCACAAATGGGCCGACATGACGCCCGAGGCGCAGGCCCCGTACACGCGCAAGGCAACGCTCGCCATGCTCGCCCTGTCCAATCTCCGCTACCAACGGGAGCAGGGCCGCTAGGCCCTGTCGGGAGGTACGCAATGCGCTTTGCCCGTCACACCCGCCACCACGACGCCTACAACGTCACCCCGCGCAAGATCGCGGCGTTCGAGCGAAAGAAGGTCGCAGAGCGCAACGCCCTCCCCTTGTTCGCAGCGCAGACGGCAGCGCGGCAGATCAGCGCCGACGAGGAGATGCAGCGCCGGGAGGAAAACTGGACCCGGCGCGTGATCGAGCGGCGGGGGCAGATCGCGGCAGAGTGGCGGGAGGTTCGCGCTCGCTTCTACGCCCTGCCCCCGCATATCCGGGCCGAGGTTCGCAGCCGTTGGGCGCGCTGGACCGGCCCGCTGACGGCCTCGATGCAAAATCATATCCGGCGCGAGGTCGCCAAGACGCTGACCGCCGAGCCGGACGATTTCGCCAGCATGAGCGTTGCCGAGCGGATCGCAGAGACAGCGCGCTTGAACGACATAGCGCGGGCGCGGGAGTTCTACTGGACGCATTGGGATTATTCGCCGGGGCTGCTGCTATGGCTTTCGCCCTTTTTTGAGCCGACACCGGAGCAGCCAGAGCCGCACCGGCACCTGACCGTTTCGCGGGGCCTGTGGTCGCGGTTCTATCATGCGTTCGCGGACTATGCGGATTGGGGCCACAACACCGATCCGAGCGGCGAGCATCGGGAAGGCATCTTCACGATCGACGCGCAGGCGTTCCGGTTCGAGATTTCCTACCATCGCTATGACAGCGACGAGGAATCGCGCGTGCCGTGGAATACAGACCTGACCCGCCGTGTCGTTTGGGTTGGGTTGGCCGACGAGCGGAGGGCCTGACAATGGCCCGCCGTGCCGTGCGCGAGCCGCGCCACGTTCCTACCCCGAAGATCATCGGCCACCAGCCCGACCTATTCGACGGTCCCACCCTCACCCATGAGGCCAAGCCGGTGCCGGTATGCAGCGACCGGCAGCTTCGCGGTTGGATGCGCGCCACGACCATAGCCGACATCGAGGGCGGCAGATGATCCCCCAGGACGAACCCGAGAGGCAGTTGACCCCGGATGGCCACTGGCGTGCAGAGTATCGCGCGCGCCAGCTCGCCCAGCGGATCGCGACTGTTCAGGCAGATTTGTTCGGCGCACCAGCTATCGAGACATACCATCCGAACACGGCACCGAGGCCGCCAAAGCGTACCGCGCGAAACTTCAAGCCGCGCCCCTTTCTGACTAAGGACGAGATTGCCGCAATGCTCGCCAGCGCGGCAAATTGGTTGCGGCTAGGTCAGCCGGTCAAGATCGCAGATGACAGCCCCGGCGAGTTTGCAGGCAGATGCGGTGTAATCTGGCGCAAGGGGAGCGCCGTCTTTCCCGATATGGTCTATGTCTATCTCGACCTTGTTGGCAACGAGCGCAGCGAGAAGATCGCGTTTGTCGAGGTTCGCGACGTAGCGCCCAACTATGGCGAGTGACTGTCAATAAATAACGCCACTTCTATTGACAGCTATTGACAGCCTGCCTATATATGAGGGGCCGGGATCGAGGGGCGGCAACCCCTTCCCCGGCGCTTTCTCTAACTCCCGCAGGAGTGGCGCAATGGATAAGCCTACCGCGATCGTCGCAAACCTCGTTCCCGAGGATAAGCGGCTTTCGGTTCTGCCCGACTTTTTCGAGTTCCGGCAAATGCTTCATGCTGAAAGCATGACTTTCAAGTTCATGGAACGACTGTCGATCGACTACGCCGGGGGCTACTGGCATTACTACCGCCTGTCGAATGGCGGCTTTTACATGGCCCCGGCGATCGACAAGCCGATGCGCGTTTCGTGGAACGGCAACGGCTATGAGGGAACCATGAGCGCGGATGCCGCTGGTATCGTCGCCACCCTGTTCATGCTCAACGTGCTGGCCGAGGACGGCACCGAGCGGATGGCCGACCTCTATTATCAGCTTCGCGACTTCGCGAGCGAACACGCCGAGCGGCCCGCCATCTTCGCGGCCATCGACTGACCAAGGCAGGCCGGGGGCCTTCCCCCGGCTTTGCTGGACGAGGAAACCGCCATGCCCCGCCCTGTCCACCTTGTTGCATGTGTCAGCCAGAAGCGCAGCGAGCCAGCGCGGGCGCGCGACCTCTATCAATCGGATTGGTTCAACAAGGCCCGCGCCTATGTGACCGCGCAGGGCGGGCGCTGGTTCATCCTGTCGGCGCATTATGGGCTGGTCGCACCATCGCGGGTGATCGCGCCCTATGATGTGACCCTTGGCGATATGCCCGCAGCCGAGCGCCGCGCATGGGGCGAGCGCGTTACCGCCCAGCTTGCCGAGCAGATCGGGCCGCGAACCCCCGTCGTGATACTGGCAGGCAGGCTCTACCGCGATCCGCTATCGTCATGGACTGGCGCGCGTGGTCGCGTTCCTATGGAGGGCTTGGGTATCGGCCAGCAAAAGGCGTGGCTTGCCGCCCAGGTCGAAGCAATCAGAGAGCGCACCGCTATGGCGGCGCAGCTCGACTTGTTCGAGGGCCTGTCGTGATCCTTTGCCTCATGGTTGGCGATAGCCTCGCCCAATTCGCCGCACAGGCCGTCAGGGCCGCGCAGGGGCCAGCTTGCAGGGTTGTGGCGCGTCAGGGTGCCGGATCAGCCGAAATCGCGTCGTGGCGCGTCCCTCCGGTCGATGCGACGTTCGTTGTTATCTCCGCAGGCAGCAATGATCCGCGCAACCCTGCCCTGCCCCGTAACCTCGCCGCGATCCGCGCGCGGATCACCGGCAAGCGCGTGGCGTGGCTTCTGCCCTACGACCGGCAGGCCGCGTTGATCGTTCACCGGGTCGCGGTCAGTTTTGGGGATTCCGAAATGGACCTTGCCGCCTATCCCGCCCGCGATGGCGTCCACCCACAATCCTATGCCGGCGTTGCCGGCGCGCTCGCCCGTTGGGGCATCCGCTTCGGAGGTACGCCGAAATGAAAATCGACGTCGAGCAGGTCAAAGCCCGCCATAGCCTAAGCGCGGTTATCGGCCGTCGCGTGAAGCTACGGAAAGCAGGGCATGAGCATGTCGGGCTTTGCCCCTTCCATCAGGAGAACACGCCCAGCTTTAGGGTCAACGACACCAAGGGCCTGTTTCATTGCTTCGGGTGCGGCGCGTCTGGCGACGTGATCGACTTTATCCGCGCGATCGACGGGCTGGACTTCCGCGGTGCGGTTGAGTTTCTGGCGAACGGCGATTTGCCCGCGGCCGATCCGATCGACCGCGCGAAGGCCGAGCGGATCGAGCGCGCCGAGCGGATCGAGGCGACGAAGGAAGCCTTTCGCCAGTGGGCCAGCGCCCGTAGCATCACAGGCACCCCCGCCGAGATCTATTTGCGGTCGCGGGGCATCACCGGGCCGGTCCCTTGGTCCGTTCGGTTCACCTATGCGCCTATTCGGATCGACAAGGAGACGGGCAAGCCCGGTCCCCGCCTACCCGCTCTAATCGCGGCCTGTCAGGACGTGAGGGGCAAGATTGTAGGCGTGCAGCGCATCTTTCTTGATCGCGAGGGCCGGAAGGCGCGGATGACGAACCCCAAATTGAGCTTGGGGCAGACACGCGGTTGCGCGCTCCGTCTAGGCGACGTGGCGCGGCGGATCGTGCTTTGCGAAGGCCCCGAGGACGGTTTGACCCTTCGCCAGCGCCATCCCGACGCGAGCGTTTGGGTTTCACTTGGAACCGGGGGGCTGGCGCATGTCGAGTTGCCGCCCGAGGTCGAGGAGGTGATTTTGGCGGGCGACAACAATGCACCAGGCCGTGCCGCGATCGAAGCCGCCGAGCTGGCCTACACCGAGCAGGGCCGGAAGGTCCGGCCCGTGTTTCCTGACCCCCGGTTTGAGGATTGGAACGACGAATTACGGCAGCAGGAGAGAGCCAAGTGACGGAGCGGTTTGACGGTCAAAAGGCCGAATGGATCGAAGCGGCCGGCGACGCCTTCACGGCAATCCGATTAGTCACCGGCTACGGCAATCGCATGAACCAGCCCCTAAGTGGGGACACGGTATATGCCGTAACGCAACTTGCCGACATGCTGCATAATGTCGGTGCGTTTGCACGCGGCGACGGCGGGGCGAGCGGTTATCACACGCCGGAACGGTTGGAGCAGGTTCGTGCCAGAACGCGCGCCCTTGTTCAGAGCCATCATGAGGGCGCTACCGACCAACGCTATTGGCCGAGGTTTGATAGGCCGGGGGTTTTCGCGCGCATCGCGCAGGCCATCACCGGCGCGCGAACATGAGCCGCTATCGTCAACAGCCGCAAAAGGTTGTATTGACAGGTATTGACAGCGGATCGGGCGAACGCCCGAAGGATGGAGATAGGACGTTGAGCAGCGCGACGATGACCCCCGAGGAGTTCGACGCCGTACAGAGCCGGTTGGGCCGCATGACGCTCGACACCCTGCGTATCGCACGCGAGGTTTTGGTTGATGGCAAGAGCCAGACCGAGGTTGCAGCGGCATACAAACTCAGCCGGCAGCGCGTGAGCCTCGCGGTTCAGCGCGTCTTGAAAGAGGCGCAACAGGTTCCGGCAAATTGGCAGTTGCTGGAAATCTGGCTTCCCCCCGAGCTGATCGCGCGCGTGCGTGAAATGGAGGCCGAGGCCCGCGCCCAGGTGGCAAACTCGTAATTTGATTGCCGCGCAGGCGCGGCGCTTGATGGAGATAGAGCCGTGGCTGATACGCCGTCGAAATCCGAGATACCCGCCCCAATGCAGCGGACCAATGTTGAGCGCGATCGGCAAGTCGAGATCGCGCCGAAGCTGGCCCAGCATGAGGCAGAGCGCGAGAACATCGAGGAGCTTCGCGAGCGGGCGGCGAACAGCGCGCAGCGCGCCGAGCCGGGGCAGACGTATCGCGGCAAGATTATCGCCGTGACAGCCGAGCATGTGTTGCAGCAGCGCGAGAACCGGGCGAACGAGGTCATCCAGCATGACCGCATCGCGTTGAGCGGTGCAGTGCGCGAAGGTCGCGACACCGAAATCAGCTATCCGCACGGAAAGGCTGGCCTCGCTACCGATATGTCAAAAGCCAGCGGCCACGACCGGCAGCACCAGCACCAGCACCAGAACGATCGCCGCTACATCGAGGCCGAGCGGGACTAATGCGCCCGTATAGGCCACGGCAACGGCGCTATCCGGCCTGGACATGGTTTGCGGTGACGGGTGCGGGTATTGCAGCCGCAGCCTTGGGAATGAGCGTCCCCGTTGGGGACGCGCGTAATCATCCAATGGCTGGCGCCGATGGAGCGCCTTCGGCGCGCGCGTCTGACAAAGCCTCGCCTTCGGCGCGGGAAGATGGATACGTGCGCGTCATCGACGGGGACACGTTCGACATAGACGGCGAACGTGTGCGGATTTGGGGCATAGATGCGCCCGATAAACCGGAAGCCATGAAGCGGGCCGCAGGACGACGGGCAGCGGCGATTATTGAGCAAGAAGGGCTTACTTGTTCAACGAGCCTTGCCGCCAATGTGGCGTTGCGAACGGGCAAAATGTGTCCATCAAGCCTGACCAGCTACGGACGTAAAAACGCGCAATGCCGTCTAAATAGGACCGGCGAGGATTTCGGAAACCGCATGATCCGTGAGGGCTTCGCAGTCAGCTACAAGCGATACGATTGCGGATTCTATGACGAGCTAATGAGCAAGGCAAAGCTCACGCGATCGGGGTTGTGGCGCAGCTACCCAGCGCAAATGGCTAAGCTGGCGGAATTGCGATCGAGGAGCGCCAAAGGCCGTTATTGAGGAGGCAGTAAATGCACGACGACAACAGGGCCGAATCCGATTTTTGGATAGGTGAGTCTCTAAAGGTTTTGGAGGTCGCTATCCATAATACGCGCTTCTACGTGGGCGATGCTGGCAGGTCCGAGCAGGTTGCGGAGCTATTGACCTTGATCGCTGATATTCCGCCGTTGGTACGTCAACGGGCGCTTAGCCCGAATGGCACGCGGCGCTTGGGATACATCGTGGAACGCGCGAACCAGATCATGCGGGATATTGAGCAAGGGATAAGACGCACCCCGCCCGAGCCGACATTTTGGGGTAGGTTGAGGCAAGTTAAGCAAGGGTTTCGGCAAGCATGGGGGGTGCAGTTCGGACGCAGTTCGGACGCACAACGGACGCATGACGGACGCGCATCGGATGCAAGAGGGATGCAGATCGGGCAGTATGCTGGCGGCAAGGGCGTGATGATCGAGGGCTTGTAGAAGGGAGAAGGGGAAAAAGGGGAGGAGTTGGGCGCGACCCTTCGGGCACGGCTCTATCTCCGCTTCGCTCCGACCAAGCCCCTACGGGTCTTGGCCCTGCCGGGTAACGATCCTCGCGTGCCGCTGTGCGTGGCTACGCCATGCTCGCAGCAGGGAGGCCGGCAAGCCGGCCGCGTTTTTTAGGAATGGTGATGACCGACAGAGTTGCGATGATCGTTCGGACATTCACCCCGATCATGGAGCAGGCTGGTTTCCGACAAGTCGGCCGAGAACCGGCCGATGAATTGGAGCTGGACGACGGCGAACGCCTCGCACTGATCGACACGCTTATCCGGCGCTTGATGATGCGAACCGGGCGGGAGGCCCCTGCCCTTCCTATTGGCATTGACGATGCTCCCGCCGATCGCCTCGAATGGTTCGGCATCGCCGTACAAACATGCGCCGAGGCCGGATACTACTACGAGCGAGCCGCCCAGGCGAAACGCTGAAAGGGAAATGAGCGCGCATCGAGCGCGCCCCTTTCCCGCTGCCGCAGGAATATAACTCTCTCTGATGACTTCCTAGCATTTCGGCAAAAGCGGTCAGCATCAATGATCGACGGTTCCCCCAATTTGCTTCGCAAATCGGCTCCCCCGTCGCCCGCTAAAGCGGCGCGGCTAAAGCCGCGTCATTGACCCTGCCCGCTTTCACCGAACCGCCGACTTTGTCATCAAGACAAAGAGGAAGGATCGAACATGCGCTGGATCATTACCGCAGACCACATCGGCACGAACTCGCACGGAGTTGGTGACGACGAGAACGGCAAGCGGGTGCAGACCTTTGTTACCGCTGGCGACCCCCTCTCTTACGATTTCCGGCTCTACGATGACGACGGCAACCTCTACTATGAGGGCCGCACCAACGACATAAACGAGGATGAGGAGCGCGCTTTCGCTCCGCTGGATTGGGCGCGGCACATGGCAGGATGCACCTACATGACCTACCGCCAACACGGCCTTCATAATGCCGCATTCGAGGCGCACCATGCGCAGGCCTATACGCAAGCTGTCTATCGCCAATATGAGGACTGGCTCGCTGCGCCGGTGGAAATCGTCTTCATGCAGCCGGTGGCTTGAGGATGAGCGATAATCGATCCTCCCCGCCGGCCGCGCCACCGGCAGCCCTGATCGCAGCGATGGAGGATCACGCATGTTCTTCCTGAAGGAACTGCCCTCGCGGCAGATGATCGATGGCTATGCCGGCACGTACGGCATGCCGGCGGATTCGGTCGCGCGGGGGCTGTCGATGATGCGGCGGGCAAGCCTGTTGATACGCCGGCTGGAAAGCTATTTCGCGCAGCATGGGCTGTCGCAACTCCGCTTCCTGTTCCTCATCGTCATCGACCGGGAACCCGAACGCGATACGCTGACGGTCGGCGAGATCACGGCCCGCCTCGACGTGGCAGGCCCGATCGTCGCGCGAACCTTGCGCGCGCTGGAGACGGAGGGGCTGCTCGTCGTTACCAGGGATGACCTAGACGCGCGAACGAAGCATGTCGGGTTGACCGATCGTGGCAGTGCGCTGCTGGCGCAATTGCTGCCGGGTTATTTCGCGATCATCGCCGAAGAGATGGAAGCGACGGAGTGACCGGCGCGTAGAGAACATGGCGAATGCTTCCGGCACCTCCGCATGGACGAGTGCGTAATCGGGACCAAGGGTACGACATTGTCGCTTGCCGCCGTCATGCCCGTGCGCCCGACCTGCGATCGGCGGCGAACGTCTCGCCAGGCATCGCCGCGATGGCATTGCCGGTACGCGGAATACGCTCGAACGGCTTGAGCGTGGCATGGTTGCCGGCTGCAAGCACCGCCACCCGTGGCACGAGCCACCCTGCCGGTCAACGATCGGCGTTGGATCGGAGCCGCCGCTGGCAGCTCCGATCCGTCGAGTACGTTGCAGGACATCCCCAACGAACGTCTCAGCCATGGATGAAGGCCAGAATGTCGGCATTGACCTCTTCGGCATGGGTGGTGTGCATGCCGTGCGGCGCGCCTTCGTAGATTTTCAGTTCGCTGCCACGGATCAACGCATGCTGCTTCAACGCAGCCGCCTTGTACGGCACGACCTGATCGTCATCGCCCTGCAGGATCAGTGTCGGCACGGTAATCGCCTGAAGGTCGGCCGTCTGATCGGTTTCCGAAAAGGCCGCGATGCCCTCATACTGGGCCTGGGCCGATCCCATCATCCCCTGCCGCCACCAGTTGCGGATGGTGGCTTCGGACGATTTGGTCAGCAGCCGGTTGAACCCGTAGAAGGGACCGCTGGGCACGTCGAGGTAGAATTGCGCCCGGTCGGCGGCAAGCTGCGCCCGGAAATCGTCGAACACCTCGATCGACGTGCCCTCGGGATTGTTGTCGGTCTTGACCATCAGCGGGGGCACGGAACTGATGAGGACCGCCTTCGCGACACGGCCCTGGGGCTGGCCGTGCCGGGCGACATAGCGCGCGACCTGACCGCCGCCCGTCGAGTGGCCGACGTGGATCGCATCACGCAAGTCCAGCGCTTCGACCACCGCCGAGGCGTCGGCGGCATAATGATCCATGTCATGGCCTTCGCTCACCTGGCTCGATCGACCGTGGCCGCGCCGGTCATGAGCGATCACGCGAAAGCCCTTCGCGAGGAAGAACAGCATCTGGGCGTCCCAGTCGTCCGCGCTCAGGGGCCAGCCGTGATGGAAATGGATCGGTCGGGCCGACTTCGGCCCCCAGTCCTTGTAGAAAATCTCGGCGCCGTCAGCGGTGGTAACGAATGGCATGGCTCTTCTCCATTTTTGTCGTTGACAGTGATGGGGATCGCAACGTCCCGGACAGACCCTGCATTCCCCAAGTGGCGTGGCGTTTGAGGTGAAGATCGCCTGTATCCGAGCGCTAGACAAGGATTTTCTGCCGCAAGCGGCACCTGCGGTCGCGCAGACTGCTGGATCTGGACGGATCAGACCGCGAAGCCGCTGTTTCCTTGCCCAGGGGCGGCGTTTTTCAGCGCAGCGGACAGATCTGTCCAGCCGCTTTCGTTCAGTTTGAGCGTGGATCGCGATCATGCGCATAGCGGTGGCGCTCGCAATCGGCGGATAGCGGCGAGGATGGCGCGTACCATCGTGCCGGTGACAGCGACCTCGGCCAGCTGGAAGGTGATGGTGCGGGCGTGACGGACCACACGTGCCCCGATCTTGATCAGCTTCAGTTGCAGGCTGGTCAACGACCAGTCGGCCATGGCCTCGGGCAGCTCGATGCAGCGCAAGAAGGTGGCCAGGTTGTACGCCAGGGCGTGCAGTTGCAGCCGCACCTCATTGTCGCGGAACTTCCGGCACGACAGCCGCGTCCAGCGAAAGGCGTATTTGCCCTCTTTGATGTGCTGCTCGGCGGTGCCGCGCTGGTTGTAGAACCGCACCACCCAGTCCGGCTCCATCGGCAGGTTGGTGACGATGAAGCCGACACGCGGGAACAGTTCGCCCGGATGCCATTCGATCTTGGCGATCACCCGGCGTTCCTTGTCCCAGGACGCCGCCTGATACTCGAATTCCTCGAAGAACCGCTTGACCTTGGTCAGTGACGGCCGCCCGACAGGGCGCGTTAGCCGATGCGCGATCTTGTCCTTGAGGACCGCGTTTGCGGGCAGCCGGATGGCGTAGAAGAACCGCGCTTCTTCCAATCGCTCATAGATCGCCGGGATCGCGTAGGCAGCATCGGCCCGGAAGAACCTGCCACCAAGGTCGCGCTCCGCGTAGCGCGCAATGACGGGGTCGAGAACATCACGCCAGCCATCGGCGCTGTGGACGTTGCCATGGCGCAGGGCGCAGCGTTCCAGCATCCCGAACTGGTTGAACAGAAAGTTGGGGTGATAGCAGCTACAGTCGAAATGGCCATTCCAGGCGGACCCTTCCTGGTCGCCATGGGTCGGGCTGACCGAGCTGTCCATGTCCAGAACGATGTACTTCAGCCCGTTACGGTCATGGAACCGGTCGATCCATTGCCCGTTCAGGTCGGCCAGCGCGGCACGGTTCCCGGCCAGAGCCAGCGTCTCGGTCTCGAACCGTCCCATCTGCGATGCCGAGGCCGCTTGTGCATCGACCGCTCTGCCGCCGACAACTTGGCGCATGACCGGATCGCAGGCGAGACGGTTGGCGTCGTTGACATCCTCGTATCCGGCCAGCCGCCCAAAGACTGATTGCCGGAACAGGCCGTCGAGCCGATGGACCGTGTTCTTGCCAGAGCGAGTATCGCGCAGCGCCGCTGACGCCAAATCGGACAACCCGAGCGCGTCATCAAGCTCGCGCATCACCAGAAGGCCGCCGTCGGAACTGAGCTGCGTGCCGCGAAATTCCAGCCGCACGCGAGGGTCGAAATCCACCCGATCTGCCCGTTGCAAGCCCGCACCCTCTGGGTGATCCATGAAACGCGCCCCTCGCAGCCTTCAACACCATGTTTTATATAGGAAATATAATGGTCAGGACAGCGAAATCAGCGCCTTACTTGGGAAATGTGGGATAATACCGAATGGTTGGAGCTTTGATCGACAGGGGGCCGGGGCAACCCGGTCCCTTTTTTTGTCCGCGATCGTCGCCCAGGTGCAGCCGTTGAAAGGGGGGCGAACAGGCATCGAGCCTGCCCGCCCCCCGTTGCCACGGACAAGAAAACTCTCTCTCTGTAGTCCAAGCGTACCCGACGTGCCGAACCGCGTCGAGGATCGACGGTCCCCCAATTTTCACGCCGGCCCCACTCCGCTGCGCTCCGGGGACCGGCGAGAAAATCGGTTCCACCATCGCCCGCTGCGCGGCGCGGCATAGCCGCGTCCCCGACCCGGCTCGACACGCCGGGAACGCAAGCGTCGTCAGATGAAGGAGGACGCGATGCCGAAGCTAGTCATGCACATTGATGACCGGATCGAAATGCTGGAACGCGAGTACCGAGCATGGGAGCGGCTGTACGATCGCCGGCAGGAGGCGAAGGACGCCATCAACTGGAACTTGATGACGCCCGCCGATCGCCGCGCAGCAGAAGCCTATGACGAGCGGATCATCGAGGACGGCGCGTTCATATGGTGCGAGCTGGATCACGTCCGGCATTGCCATATCGAGCAGCTATGGTGAGGGGCATTGCCCCTCCCCTTTTCATCGGTCGAGAGGGGGCGAGCTGGCATCGAGCCAGCCCGCCCCCACGCGCTACCGCGCATGAGCTTGATGGGGTCCGGCCAGACCGGGCGCGATCCGTCAAAGGGTTGGTCCTCGCCATGCTCCCCATGC
>NZ_JBMDKQ010000038.1:0-15542 GCF_057809795.1 Sphingobium sp. FG125 | reverse complement strand
TATCGCGCCTGGTCCTCCATCCGCTGATAACCAATATCCAGGCAAGTTGGGTGAAACTTGGACCAAGCGGTGTTGCAGCGGCCCTGCGAGCCGGTGTCAACGACCTTGGCGGTACATTGATGGACGAATCCATCACCCGCGCTGCCGGCGGTCTGAACGGCCAATTATGCGATCCCACGCAAATGCATGGGTTCGCACGCGAGGCCGGTCGACCTGCCTCGCAGCGCACCACATTATACAAGCCTGTCATTGCCCCCAGTCTGGAGGCCGCCGAGTGACGTGCAGTTCGGGGGTGATCCGCCGAATCGCGGGCGACGGATATGATGTCCAAATTGGCTTCGATCGTTCGGGGAGGAATCTGGACATATCACGCCTGGAAATGCCCATGACGCTCGCCGACAGCCCTGCGGGATGGACAGAATAAACCTGGAAGCAAGAACGGCGCAAACGTCGCCAATTAATGGAAGGATAAGAATAATGTCAGTCGAAGAGCAAAATCTGCAAATCGTAAAAGACGCCTATGCCGCCAGCGCGCGCGGAGAACCGCAAGGGTTCACGGCAAGCTTTACGGATGAAACGGAAATCCACGAGGCCCCTTCCCTGCCCTATGGCGGCATTCACAAGGGCGTCCAAAGCTTCCCGAGCCTGATTGGAAAGGTGCTGGAGCATTATTCCAGTCTCAAATTCACCAAGCACAACATCATAGCCAGCGGCGACAACGTCATCTCCTGGGGCGTGCTTGATCTGGTCGGCAAGAAAACGGGAACGCCCGTCACCATACCTTTGGTCGAAATCTGGACGATCGTCGACGGAAAGACACAAAAGCTAGAAGTGGTATATGGCGACACCGCTGCGGCGCTGCGGGCTGCCGACCTCATATAATCGAGGCATAAGGTGCCGTTCGCTTGAACCCGCCGAGGTCCAGCAGGAGAGCCTGGACCGGCTGGGCGAGGTAGCGATGTATCAACTGGCTCGATTGATCGGACCATTGTTGTACCATCGCTATCCCCGCCTTACGTCATGAGGCTGTCGGCGCAAGCATTTCTATGATGCGCATATCGGTGTGGTTGTCCGGACCCACCGGTTTGAAGCAGACATGGTCCGCGCCGGCATCGAAATGGTCCTGGATACGCTTGCGCAGGGCGCTTTCGTCGCCCCATGCGATAATGGAATCCATCAGATGGTCAGAGCCGCCATTCGCGAAATCGGCATCGCTGAAACCCATCGCGCGCCAGGAATTAAGATAATTGTCGAGGCCAAGATAGAGTTCGAGTTCCGCTCTGGCGATGGCGCGTGCCTTCGCCGGGTCGGTTTCGAGGATCAGCTTCTGTTCGACGCATAACAGCTTTCCCGGCCCCAAAATCTCACGGGCCTGAGCCGTATGTTGCGGCGTCACATTGAACGTATGCGCGCCGTCCGCCTGATCACGGGAGAGTTCGAGCATTTTGCCCCTGAGCGCTGCCAGCACGATAGGCGTCTTTTCGGCTGGAGACGCGGCATAGTAGGGCGCACCTGCGATGCCCTCAAGATAGCCACGCATCGCGGCCACAGGCTTGGTATAGTCATGACCGCGTATGCCCTCGACAACCTTGCGATGGGATACGCCCAGCCCCATGATGAATCGGCCCCCGGACCATTCGTTCAAAGCACTGCCGGCCGCCGCGGAGGCGACGGGATCGCGCGAGTAGATCGACGATATGCCGGTCGCGACGATCATATTCTGCGTATTAGCAAGCAGCAGCGCGGAGGCTATGAATGAGTCGCGCCCGAACCCATCCGGCATCCATATCGCGGAATAGCCAAGTGTTTCCACATGGCGTACAAAGTTCACGATACGCGGTGCGGTAGCGCGCCCTAATCCTGCTGAATCGTCATTTTCAAAATGACCGATCGGACCATCGAGCGCTACCCATATACCTAATTTGCCAAGTTTCATTTCCTGCTCCCTTACCTTCGATGACTTGCCTAAATTCCATATGGCTCACCGCGATATGATCGCGATGCCGCGGCCGGGCGCCACATGAAACCCCTGTGCGCCTATTTAGCTATCGCAAACTCTCACGTTCAGGGTCATCAGATTTTGCAGACAACACCCCCCGAAGAGTGAACTTGAATGTCGCCGCAAGCAGGTGATAATCGCTGGCCGGGCGCATGCACATATGGACGGCCAGCCCGCGTGCCATGACCAACAAAGTTTCCACGCGTTCATCGATTTCCTGCCTCGTAAGACCGGGCAATAGGGGTTCGATAATGGTACGGAACGCCCTACGTATCCTTTCATCGGCCCGCAACACGAGGTCGAGGAACTTAGGATTGCGTTCCGCTTCTGCAATGATTTCCAGCGTCAGCGCAGACCGGTCATGGCTGAACAGCGACATGATCTCACTTGAAAGCGCTTCGATGACTGCTAGCCTGTCAGACGCGACGTGCTGTCCAAAATGGCTCATCTGCAGCATGAAATCCTCGAAATCACGCTCGCAAAGCGCGATCATGATCGCTTCTTTCGTCTCGAAATATTGATAAATATGCCCGCCGCTCATCGACGCCTGCGCTGCAATCCGGCTCAGGCTTGCCGCAAAGCCGTCGACACGAACGCAAGCCCTCGCCGCATCCAGTATCTGTGTCTGACGCTGCACCCGGTTTTCCAAGCGGGTCGTCGGCTTCTTTGCGTTTTTCATTGTCATCCTCTCTATCCGCTTAGCAAGCGCATGAGTGATTTTCCAGCCACTGCATGACCATCTCGAAAACTAGAATGGTCAACCGTTCTTTGTTGACTTGCGTAGGGGGCGGCGGTACCAGAGGCCATCATTTCCGCACATTGCGCGGAAGCTAAAAAAATGTGCTGCCCGGAGAGATCTGAACGTTATGACAATCGAGCAGAACTCGACCGACGCGCATAAACGTCGGCTGTTTGACGCCTTGGCGCATGCAGCCGAACGCATGGCGAGCCGCTTTGCCATTCCAGCGTCCGACATGGATCGGATGTCGGTGGCGACGGTGATCGGCGAATTGCTGCGCCACGAAAACCCTGCCGATCTTGTCCCCCTATATGCATCTGGATACGCATTGGCGGCGCGTCTGGCCGAGGTCATTGAACGCGAAGCGCCGAGTGCGGGAGAACTTACGCGGTTCCGTGAATTGGCCGCGACGATTGAGGGATCGAGTAACTATGCCGCGGCTCAGCACAGCCTTCTTGCACTAAAGTCGGCTCTGTCGTCGCTGGTGGCCCGATCGGGCTATCCGACTGACCCGACAGGCGCAATGAAAGGCATCGTCACGTCGCTTTGCCGCTGGGAGGAACGCGTTCTCAAACTCCCTTCCACAGAGAAAACCGAAGCCTTGCAGCAACGGGACTTCAGGCAAAGCCTGGAAGCGTCCGCCCGTGCGCAAGGCGGCGTTTTCGGACAGGCTCGGGTCGTCGAATTCGCCAGCCTGATTGGCGGCTTTTCCAATCTCACGACCCTGTTTACGCTTGAGGATGACGCGGGGGAACACTGGGACTTGGTCGCACGCGCCAGCACGGGGCTTCCGCTCGGTATTGAAGGGCGCACGATCCACGGCGAATATTTTCTCCTGCGCTATCTGCATCGGCACGGCGCGGCGGTAGCAGAGCCGATCTGGCTTGAGCGTTACACGGAAAAATATGACGCCCAGTTTCTTGTGACCCGCAAGCTGGAAGGCCAGAATTTTGGCACGGTGATCGAAGCGCAGCGACTCCGCCCGGCGCAACTCCGCGCGCTGGCGACCCAGCTTGCCAAGATTCACGCGATCCCCCTCGACAAATCTGACCCGGATTTGCGGCAAAGTCTCGTCGACACGGATCTGGTCGGCACTTCGACCAGTGAAGCGGTCCTTACCTATCTCGAACGCTGGATCAAGCTATGGCGGTCCACCGGCCTTTCGTCCCCAACGGTGGAGGCGACGCTGCACTGGCTGCGCGCCAATCTTCCGCAGATCACAGAGAAGCCGGTGCTCGTGCACGGCGATTACGCGCTGCACAACATCATGATGCATGGTGACGAAATCAGTGGCGTTCTGGATTGGGAACTGTCGCATCTTGGCGACAGAGCCGAAGATCTCGCCGGCTTGCTGGCGTCTTTTTCAAACGAGGACGACGCGCAACAGTTCATGCTCGACTATGTCGAGGCAGGCGGGATACCCGTGACGGAATTTCAACTGAAATATTTCAATCTCTTTCGTTTTTTCATCATGTACGTTGTGATGTCCGAGTCAGAATTTCGCTTCTACTCTTTGCCGCGAGTATATCCCGAACTATTGGTCCTTGGATCCTTCATCCATTTGCCCGCTCAGCGCATGGCAAAGGCGCTCGAAGAGGCGGAAAAGGCCAAAGCGCACGAATAACGGCGGTAGCGACCTCTGCCACAGTACGAAATTGACCATATGATCCTGGAAGGATAGCATGATGGCGCTTACCAAATTTGACGACTATTTCATTCACCAGACCAGTGACACGATAGATACCGTTGCGAACAAGAGCGAAAGCTTCATGGATCGCTGCTGGTTTGGCTGCCACGGTCTGGATGGGCGGACCTATATCGCTGCGGGGCTTGGCACCTACCCCAATGTCAGCGGCCACGGCGTGATTGACGGCTCTTTCTGCGTCATTCGCGATGGCGTGCAATATAACTTTCGGGCGTCGCGCCATATCTCGCACGAAAGCAATGAAACGGATCGAAACAACAGCCATGTCGGGCCACTGTCTGTAGAGATCATCGAACCGATGAAGCGTCAGCGCTTTTCGCTCGGCGCGAATCCTCATGGCATTTCCGGCTCGATCGATTTTACCGCCCGCGTCGCGCCATTTCTCTACAACAAGCTCGACGTGCCCAGTCATCCGATGACGCACTTTACTCAAATGGGCTATTTTGACGGATCGATCACAATTGGCAGCGAGACAATCGAACTTAATCGCTATGTCGGCGTGCGCGACCGCACTTGGGGTGTTCGAGGCAAGGGATTGATGCGTCATGTTGAGGCCTATTTTTGGATTATGGGCCATTTCGAAGATTGCGTCCTGAATTTCACCTTCTTCCACGTGCCCGTTGATGGCAACGACTACAAACTTGAAGATGGCGCGGTCATGTATGATGACGGGCGGGTGGTTCGACTCGTCAACGTGCGCCACAATTTCCACTTCGACGAGGACACGACGTCGCAAGGCAGCACGCGCGTTTGGAGCCAAGCCGAGTGGGAATTCACCGACGAACATGGGAAGGTCTGGACACTGGAGGCCAAGGGCATTCACGCGCCATTCTACAACGCGGGGCAGGGCTATGACGATCGCCATGGCTTGGACCGCGGGCCGCTTTTGGTCGAAGGAGAGACGTGGGATTTCAACCGAAACAGCACGCTCGATACGCTCAGGCGCGATCGGAGCGGTGATGATGATCGCTGGCATTTCGATATTCAGGATCGTCTGGCCGAACTGAGCCTGAATGGCCAAAAAGGAGTCGGATTGGTCAACAATGTCTGTGGCCCGCGCGAAGGCTGGAGGTATAATCCCACCCTGGCCCGTTGAAACACGTGAAAGGACAATGGCGAACGATCAGTCATCGCTGATAATGTCCTGGATTGCCAGTTCGCTGCCGTCATCGACCTGTTCTCCCGCCGGGTGGTGGCCCTTCGACACGCTCAGGAGGTCAATGAGCGCCACCACGACGGCCCAACTCGTGACGGATGCCCTGATCATGGCGATCTGGCGTCGTGGCAAGCCCGAGCCGATGTGTTCGATTACATCGAGAGATTTCATAATCCGACACGCCGACACTCGACCGTGGGGTATCTCAGCCCCATCGACTTCGAGCGGGAAGCCGGTGTAGCTTGAATGAGCTTATCTTGGTGGCCAACAAACCGCAGCAGGCGCACCGCCATATCCAGCGCTCTGGCCTTTGTGGCGCGTGGTGCGTTTGTCGATCAACGTCTTGCGGACTTTGCCCAGCTTGCTGACCGTGCCGTTGACGGCGATTGTCGGTCCAGACGAAACAGATACGCCATGTTCGACTGGACAGGTGAAGCTGGCGACACAGGGCGCAACGATAGGGGTACAGCACAGCGTCCGCCTGACGCGAAGGAGCCGCCCGTCGCAACGCCCGTCATATGTCCCTAAGGGTGCTTTTGCGAACGACGAGTTCCACGTCCTGTTCGATGCGTCGCGGTCCCTGGTTTGGGCTGCTTCGGTCGAGAAGCAGCCGCGTGGCCGCGGCTGCCTGCTCCACGATCGATTGCCTGATCGTGGTCAGCGGCGGCCAGATCAGGCGGGCGATCTCGCTGTCATCGAAACCGGTCACCGCGATTTCGCCCGGCACCGCTATTCCGTTCGCGCCCAATATGCTGATCACGCCGGCAGCCATTTCATCGTTGATCGCGCAAATGACGGAGGGGCGCCTATTCCCGGCCCGCGACAGAATTCGTCGAGTCGCCTTTGCACCGGAATCATAGGTATAGTCACCCTGCTCTACCATGACAGTTGTGGAGGTGATTCCATGCGCCGCCAGCGCCGCTTCAAATTCCGCCATTCGAATGTGCGAGGAGCTATGGCTGGCAGGTCCGCCGATCAGTGCGAACCTGCGGTGTCCCAGCTGGTAGAGATGATCGACCAGCTGCCGCACTCCGTCGCCGTCGCGCGCAAAGACTGCATCGGTCCTTGCGATGTCACTGGCCGGCGACATGCGAACCATGGGTATCCTGCGCGCCTCAAAGAGATCGAGCAGGTCAGCGTCATCGGTCAATGGCGGGATAAGGATCGCGCCTGCCAGTCCGACGCTGTCGACCAGTTCCGCTACGCTTTTTGCGATGCCGGTTTCCTGGGACGCAAATTCCTCGAGCGTAAGGAAGGTACCCGTTTCACGGCAGACCCTCGAAACGCCGCGCACCACATCGGCCACATAATGCGGTGAAGGGTTGCTGTTAAGGATGGCGATCAGAAAGGACCGGTCGCTCCGCAACGCGCGCGCGGCGAAATTGGGCCGGAATCTTAACTGCGCGATCGCTTTGGCGACCTTTTCCCTGGTCTTGGCCGATACCCCCGGTTCCCCGTTGATGACCCGCGAAACCGTGCGAGCGGCAACACCGGCAAGAGCGCCAACGTCATGCAATGTCAGTTTGGTGTCGCTCATTCGCTTTGCCCTTTCCCAAGGCGGTTTCGCGTCCTCCGCTCCGCTTGTCAAACTGCGTTCAAGCCCTATTGTCAACGTTGGCAATAAATGTTAGGTCCATTCTACTATTAAGCCAAATTAACGGCTCAGAGTAGATTTGGAGGGGGTTTTCCATGGTCAGTCATCGCTTTCGTACATCTGCATTCGCCTTGGCCGCGTGCCTTGCCATTCCTGGCGGGGCCTACGCTCAAACCGATCAAGCGCTGGAAATTCCCGAGGGGGAAATTGTCGTCACGGCGACGCGAAACGAATCGCTGGCGTCGAAAACACCGATCGCATTGACTGCTGTCAGCGGCGAAGCGCTGGTGTCGGCGGGTATCACCAACCCTACGTCGCTGGCCGAGCAGGTTCCCAACCTGTCGATCGATCGCAACAATGGTCTGCAGATCACCATCCGCGGCGTAACGAGTTCGGACAACACGGAAAAAGGCGATCCTTCCGCCGCATTCATGGTCGACGGCATTTATATCGCGCGTCCCCAGGCGCAGGAGGTCAGTTTCTTCGATCTTCAGCGTGTCGAAGTGCTCCGCGGCCCTCAAGGCACGCTCTTTGGTCGCAACACGACCGCCGGCCTTGTCAACGTCATCACCAGCAAGCCGAAGCTGGGCAGCTTCAGCGGCTCGCTTGACGCTAGCTACGGCAATTTCGACACGCAGCAGATTACTGGCGTCCTCAACGTCCCTGTAAGTGACGCCATCGCGGTCCGGGCTGCCGTCAATTACGACCGGCGCGACAGCTACCTGATCCGGGGACCGGCCTTCACGACGCCGCTCGATCCGTTCAAGAAAAATCTGTCCGGCCGCCTTTCCGCCCTGTTCGACCTGGGTGACGGCGAATTGCTGATCCGCGGCGACTATTCGTCGATCAAGGGCGTCCCGTACAACGGTCTTCCGACGGGTAATTTCTATCGGACCTTCAATACGGCAGGCGTCGAGCCGATCTATATCGGGACCAGCAAAACCGCCGATCAACTGCGCACGATCAACGCACCCGTGACCACCCCGCTCAATGCCGACAATTCAACCTGGGGCGTCATGGCAGACTTCAGCTACGATCTTGGGCCGGTCACGCTCAACTATCTCGGCTCCTATCGAGAATTCGAGCGTCGCGAGAATAATGCAAATCAATTGAGCTTCGGGGGCGTTGCACCCTCAACTTTCAGGGGAAATTATTGGCAGAACAGCCAGGAAATTCGCTTCTCCGTCGGCGATGGCCCACTCAAGGCGCAGGCTGGGCTATATTATTTCAAGGAGAGGTCGCGCATCAGGACTGACATCATCGGTTTGCTCGCGCCCACCCCGGGCACGCCCGGCTATATATATGGCTTTCCCCAGGGTCCGACGATAACCGAATCCTGGGCCGGGTTCGGGCAAGCCACCTATGCTGTCGCCGACAGCTTCCGCCTGACGGCAGGCATCCGCTATTCGCACGACAAGAAGTCGCGTAACGGGGCCACCGTTGTTTGTGGCACTGTCGCGTGCAATCAGCCCGGCGATTCATCGACGCCCAATATCGCCGCCGGATCCTTTTCCAAGGTGACCTGGCGCCTGGGCGCGGATTTCGACCTCAATGATCGTACCCTGCTCTATGGTGTCGTCGCTACCGGATACAAGGCGGGCGGATTTAATGACGGCTGCGAAACCGGCACGGGTCCGACCTGCGACCGCCCCGCCAGCGGACTCTATTACGATCCCGAAACGCTGACGTCTTATGAAGTCGGCATCAAGACGCGGTTTCTGGACAATGCCGTGCGGCTCAACGCATCGGCATTCCATTATGATTATAAGAATATCCAGCTTAATCAAACGGCAACCTGCGGCGCAGGTCCGTGCCAACTCATTTCCAACGCGGCGGTGGCAAAGGTCGACGGCGTGGAGCTTGAAGGCGTGATTGCCCCGGCGCCATCGAGCAAGTTCGACTTCGCGATGGCATGGCTTAATGCGCGCTATGATGACTTCCAGGTCATACCGACGGTCAATTTCGGCGGCAGAAAGCTCGATCGCTCGCCGTCGATCTCGTTCACCGCCGGTTACACGCACACCCTCGAACTCGCTAATGGCGGCAATATCCAGGCGGGCGTGCGCACGCGTGTTTCCGACGACTTCCGACTTGCCGCGCTTGGAACGCAGACACAGTTCCGCGTTCCCGGATATACGAAGACCGACATGCTTGTGGCCTATAATGCTCCCGGTGATCGCTGGTACATCCAGGGCTTCGCCAAGAATCTGGAGAATAATATCGTTCTTTCTACAGCGACCAACGGCTTCTTTGGTTTTTCTCAGATTACCGACCCGCGCACTTATGGCGCACGCGTCGGCGTGAAGTTCTGATAGTCGGGAGCGTTCGGGTTCATGGGGCAGGCTGCGGTCCAGGCGGATCGGGGCCTGCCCATCATCATACAGCAGGAAGAGCGCAATGACCGTGTTGGTTTCCGACCATGTTCAAACCGGCTCTGAACCGATGCCTGCATCGCGCACGCTGGTTGCGGCCGTTGTCGGGCTCTTCTTCATCTGGGGCGGACTGACCAGCCTCAATGACATTCTGATCCCCAAGCTCAAGGGGCTGTTCTCGCTCTCCTACACCGAAGCGATGCTGACCCAGTTCGCCTTCTTCATGGCCTATTTCATCGTCTCGATTCCCGCCGGCGCGCTGATCGCCCGGATCGGATATCTCAAGGGTATTGTCGTTGGCCTTGTGACCATGGCCGTCGGTTGCCTGATGTTCGTGCCCGCCTCGTCGTCGGGTATCTATTCCGCCTTCCTCGCGGCGCTGTTCATATTGGCCGCCGGGATCACGATCCTGCAGGTCGGCGCGAACCCGCTGATCGCCAATCTGGGCGATCCGGCGACATCGCACAGCCGCCTGACGCTGGCGCAGGCATTCAACTCGCTGGGCACTACCCTGTTTCCGCCAATTGGCGCGCTGATCATCCTCGGCTCGATGAGCGAGGTGGACCCGGCGGCGCTTGCGCCTGCCGAGCGCGCCATTTTCCTGACCAAAGAGGCAGCGGTCATCGGCCACGCCTATATTGCGATTGCCGTGATACTCGTGGCCGTCGCCTTGTTCTTCTTCCTGCGTCGCTCCGCGATCACGGGCGGACGGGGCAACGCCGTCAGCCTGGCCGGATCGTTTGCCCTGTTGCGGAACAGGCGGCTGGCGGGCGGCATGGCGTCGCTCTTTCTCTATGTCGGGGCGGAAGTCGCGATCGGCTCGATGCTCGTCAACTATCTCGCGCAGGATCGCGTGATGGGATTGAGCGAACAGGTGGCCGGAACGATGATCGCGCTCTATTGGGGCGGCGCGATGGTGGGCCGCTTCGTCGGCGCCTTGCTGCTGCGGCGCTTCAAGCCCGGTCTGGTTCTGGCGGCTGTCTGCATCGGCGCGGTCCTGCTGATCGCCCTTTCGGCGATGACCGCGGGCGCTGTGGCCGGCTATGCGATCCTGGCCGTCGGCCTGATGAACGCGATCATGTTTCCTACGATCTTCAGCCTGGGGATCGAAGGGCTGGGCGAGCGGACGCCGCAGGGGTCGGGCCTGCTGTGCATGGCCATTGTCGGCGGCGCGCTCATCCCGCTGCTGGCCGGCGCGGTCGCCGATGCCACGTCGCTCGCGATGGCGCTTGCCATTCCCGCCACCTGCTATCTCTTGATCGCCATTTACGGCTGGTCGGCACGCGACCCGGCCTGAGAAAGGAAATTCCATGCGCCCTGTTCTGCTCTCCCTGTCCTGCCTGATCGCCTCGCAGCCGCTGATGGCGCAACCTGCATCGCGCGATGCCGATGCCAAGGCCGCGCGCCTGGAAGCGCAGATGACCGATGCCGAACGGATCAGCCTGTTGTCCGGCATCATGCCGATTTCCTTTCCGGGCCTGGAGGTGAAGGTGCCCGAAGGCGTGCCCGCCACGGCCGGTTATGTCCCCGGCATCGCGCGGCTGGGCATTCCGCCGCAGCTTGCGACCGATGCGAGCCTGGGGATCGCCAACCCTGCCCAGTTACGGAAGGGCGATGTCGCCACGGCCATGCCGTCGGGCCTGCTGCTGGCGTCGTCGTTCGACCCCGCGCTGGCCGAACAGGTCGGCGCAACCGTTGCTGCCGAAGCGCGCGCCAAGGGTTTCAACATTCTGCTTGGCGGGGGCATGAACCTGGCGCGGGACCCGCGCAACGGTCGCAATTTTGAATATCTTGGCGAAGACCCGTTGCTCGCCGGAACGCTTGTCGGTCATGCCATCCGTGGCACCCAGTCGCAGGGGGTGGTTTCGACCATCAAGCATTTTGCCCTCAACGGGCAGGAAACGCTGCGTCATACGGCAGATTCGGTGATCGCGGAAAGCGCGCTGCGGGAAAGCGAATTGCTGGGTTTCCAGATCGGTATAGAGATCGGCCAGCCGGGCGCGGTCATGTGCGCCTATAATCTGGTCAATGGGTACAAGGCGTGCGGCAACGACTATCTGCTGAACCGCGTACTCAAGGGCGATTGGCAATATAAGGGCTGGGTCATGTCGGACTGGGGGGCGGTCGATGACGTCTCCTATTTCAAGTCAGGCCTTGATCAGCAGATGGGTTACCAACTCGACAAGCAGCATTGGTTCGGTCAGCCGCTTGCCAATCTCGTCACCAGCGGGGAGGTGTCCAGGAGCCGTCTTTCCGATGCTGTGCGCCGCAACCTGCGCAGCCTGTTCGCGGTCGGCATTACCGATGCCTATGAACCGCAGCCAATCGATTACAAGGCGCATGCAAATGTCGCGCTCGATGCGGCGCGCGGCGGCATCGTCCTGCTCAAGAATGACGGCATATTGCCGCTCGCCACCAAGGCCCGCACTATCCTGGTGGTGGGTGGGAATGCCGATTTCGGGGTGTTGTCGGGCGGGGGGTCCAGTCAGGTCACCCCGTCCAATGGCGCGCCGCGGATCATCGAGCAGGGCGGTGACGGGGTGATGGCCCTGTTCAGTCGACATCTCTATATGGTCGGTGCACCGCTCGACGCGCTGCGCAAGGGTTTGCCCGGCACCACCATCAGCTTTCAGAACGGCTATTCGGCGGAAACCGCCGCGGCCTATGCCGCCAAAGCGGACATGGTGATCGTTTTCGCGACCAAATGGGAGGGAGAGGGCGTGGACTCCGGCTCACTCGCCCTGCCGCAGGGACAGGATCGCCTGATTTCTGCTCTGGCCGACGCCAATTCCAATCTGGTGGTCGTGCTGGAAACCGGGAATCCCGTGACGATGCCATGGCTCGACAAGGCCAAGGCCGTCGTGCAGGCTTGGTATCCGGGTCAGGAAGGCGGGCAGGCCATTGCCGATATTCTGACCGGCAGCGTCAATCCGTCGGGCCGTGTGCCGATCACCTATCCTGCCTTGATCGATCAATATCCGCGCGTCGCCCTGCCGGGACTTGGTCTGGCCGATCGCACGCCGGTCAAGGTTCCCTATGACGAGGGCGCCGACGCCGGTTATCGCGGGTTCGCGAAATCGGGCGAGACGCCGCTATTCGCCTTCGGCCATGGCCTGAGCTACACCAGCTTTTCCCACGGTCCCCTGTCGGCCACGGGCGGCAAGCAAGTTCGGCTGCGCTTCACCGTACGCAATGTGGGCGACCGCGCCGGCGCGGATGTGCCGCAACTCTATCTGGTCGGGCGCAATGGCGAAAAGCGCCAGCGGCTCGTCGGGTTTCAGAAAGTATCGCTGCAACCGGGCGAGAGCCGCCAGGTGACGCTCGACGTCGACAACCGCTTGTTGGCCGACTGGAAAGACGGCGGCTGGTCGATCTCCAGCGGTAGTTACAGCTTCGCGCTCGGCGAAAATGCAGCAAAACTGGGAGCGCCCGTCACGGTCCGCCTGCCAGCCAAAAGCTGGAAGGATTGACGGCGAGCCGCTCCGGCCCGTCGGCTATATTCCGCAAGATCATGATCAATGGTCGCCGGACCGGGGTTGCCTCCTGAAATAAGGCAGTGGGAGATTTGACGGATGAAAGTAATTCATAAAGCCTTGCTCGGCGCTGCTTGCTTCGCCGCCATGATGTCCCCTTTCGCCTCGGTCGCAGCGAAACCTGGTGCGCAAACAGCCAGCACACCGGCAAAGGCGGACACCACCCGCCCACGCAACATCATTTTCGTGCTGGTGGATGACCTACGCTTTGACGGCCTGGGCTTTCTCAACCCCCAGATCCGTACGCCCAATATCGACCGCATGGCTCGCGAGGGAACCTATCTTTCCAATGCAGTGGTCACATCCTCGCTCTGCAGCCCCAGCCGCGCGACGATCCTGACCGGCCAGACCGCGCGCAACCATCTGGTGGTCGACAACAACAACTCGTCGGAAGAGGGGCTGGTCTATTTTCCCAGCTACCTTCAGCAGGCCGGTTACCAGACCGCATTCATCGGCAAATGGCACATGGGCAACGATAGCGATGCGCCACGTGCCGGATTCGACAAGTGGGTCAGCTTCAAGGGTCAGGGAACCTACTGGCCCAAGAGCGATTTTCCAGGCCAGCCCGATACGGTACTTAACATCGACGGCAGGCAGGTCCCTCAGAAGGGCTACATCACCGATGAGCTGACCGACTATGCGATAGGCTGGCTGGACAAGGAGCGCGATTCGAAGAAGCCGTTCTTCCTGTACCTTAGCCACAAGGCGGTTCATTCCGACCCGCTACCGCCACCGCGATATGCGCACCAATATGACAACACCGTGTTCAAGTTGCCCGCAAGCTCTGCGAACACACCAGAGAACTACAATGGCAAACCACGCTGGGTCTATGATCAGCGCAACAGCTGGCATGGCATCGATTTCTTCTACAACGCTGACGTGCCGATGCCGGAATATCTCAAATATTATTATGGCACCCTTTCGGCGGTGGACGACAGCATGGGACGGCTCTTCGCTTACCTGAAGAAAAACCGCCTCGACAAGGATACGCTGGTGGTCTTCACCTCCGACAACGGTTTCCAGACCGGCGACCACGGGCTGATCGACAAACGCACTGCTTACGAGGCATCGGTGCGCGTACCGCTGCTGGTGTGGGAGCCGGGTACGGTGCCAGCAGGCGTGGTGAACAGCGGCCGGGTGCGCAACCTCGACTTCGCGCCCACCGTCCTCACCGCCGCCGGCATCACCAATAAGCCGTCGCAGTTCGAGGGCCAGAGCGCGTGGAGTCTATGGAACGGCAATACCATCCCCAGCGACTGGAAGCCGGGCGACTTCGTCTACGAATATTATTGGGAATACAACTTTCCGGAAACGCCGACTACCTTCGCTATCACGCGCGGCAGCGTGAAATACATCCAATATTATGGCATTTACGACACGGACGAACTGTATGATCTTTCGGCGGACCCCGAAGAGATGCACAATCTCGTCGACGATCCGGCTTGGGCAGAGAAAAAACAGGAGTTGCGCGGTGCGTTGTACGCGCAACTCGCCAACCGTCAGGGCAAGCATATGATCCCCTATATGGAGCGTCAGTCGATCGGCGCGGTGCGTCGCCGCAAGGGGGGCACGGGCGCGGCACCATTTCCCGACAAATGGTACATCGAACCCAACCCCACCGACCGTTACGACGATATGATGCCCGACACGCCGATGAAGCTGAAGGCCCGCGAGATGGGTAAGCCGTTTATGTACACACCTCCGCTTAAGCAGCTCATCGATCGAGCCATCAAGGACACGCCCCGCTAGTGTGGTGGATTTGAAATTCGCCACATTAAGCGGCTAGGCGCGGAGCGAATTTCAAATCCTCAAACCACACTAGAATAATATAGTTGCTAGCGACCCTTTTGAATCTGAAGTTCGTTCCGAGTTATCGACATTGCGTGACGAACTTCAGATTCGGGTCATTAGCGGGCCGCAGTGACACCGGCTACGATTCAGCCTGATGTGCAGGAAAATAGCGCACAGAACGCCGTCATTCTATCCCGACACATGCTTGCCTCAAGCTGACGTGACCTCCGTTTTTTCCTCCATTTGGAGCTAGAGTCCGACCCTGAAGAAGGGACGGACAAATGAAGCGGAAGCAGTTTTCGGACGAGCAGATCATCGGCATCCTGAAGGAGGCCGAGGCTGGGGCGGTAGTGATGGATCTGTGCCGGCGGAACGGGATGTCAAGCGCGACCTATTACGAGAGGAAGGCCAAGTTCGGCTGCCTCGAGGTGTCCGATGCGAAGCGGCTGCGGGCGCTCGAGGAGGAGAACGCGCGGCTCAAGCGGCTGCTGGGTAAGCGGGGCCTGAGTGCCGCCTTGCGCTGTACCCATTCGCTGGGATGATTGCCGAGCTTTAAGCTACATTGGCGGCTGCTCACGCTGATATTTCCGCCCGCGAAATCCTGATTGATACGCTGTGCGTGCAGATTGCACGCCTCAAGGCTCTCCTGAGCG
>NZ_JBMDKQ010000037.1:0-16456 GCF_057809795.1 Sphingobium sp. FG125 | reverse complement strand
AGCAGCCAGCAGCCAGCAGCCAGCAGCCAGCAGCCAGCAGCCAGCAGCCAGTTACAATATTTGTAATTCCGCGCAACCATTAGAACTATTTACATGCATTTTTTGCAGTCGATAGCTGTTGTGATTGCCATTTATGTCAATACACCCGCAAATTGACGGCGAAGCTACGATCATATCGTAGCTATGCAGTCGCGTGCAATCATTTAGGTTTCCGGGGGGAATTGATGTCGTGACCAATATTTATATGGCTGCAACCGCCAACTAATCACATATTTTAAAAAACTCAGATCGCCCTCCGCTAAATATTAGCGAATGGGCGCGGCATTTTATGCCGCCTGAGAACACTAAGGAAATGGTAGAAACATGCTCAAGAATTTCCAAAAATCGCTGCTTATTTCGACAGCTATTCCGGTCGCTTTTATGGCGGCTTCCGCCGCACAAGCGCGTGATGTCAGCGTGCCCGCTCCAGTCGCACCCGCGACGTCGGTGCCCGGTACCACCGTGAATGCGGCGATCGTGACTGCAATCACGGCCCCCGACGACGCAAATCTAAAGCTGACGGTGCCGTCAGCCGGTGTCGTGTTGGGCGATTCGATCGTGCTGAATCCCAACACCGGTCAAGGCGATGGCAAGATTGAATTTCTGAGCGATGGCAAGATCGGCGCGGTCGATGCAGCGACTGGTTCAGTGACCGATGGCGCAGGCGCAATCTTCAACGGCCGTGCGGCGGCTGGTGCAGCGAACAGCTTCAAAGGCACCAATAACGGCCTGATCGCTGGTGGGCTGCGCACCGTTGGCTTCGGCGGCGATGCCTCCATCACTAATGGCGGCGAAATCTATAACGGCATCACGGCATCGGGTCAGGGCAATGTGTCGATCACGACATCGGCTGCGGGCGCGGTGCGGTCGGGTAATGTCGTGGCAAGCTCGATCACGGTGGATACCGCCGCTGCGCCAGTTGATGGCGTTACAAAGACCAGCTTTGCTGGTGGGAAAGCCAGCATTGTGCAGGCCGGCGATGCGGCGGATGCTGAAGACAGCGTACGCGGCAATCTGAACGCGACCGGCCTGAATGGCGCGGAAGTGACCGTTTCCGCCAAGGCGCGCAATGTCATCGCGTCGGCCGGCGGCGTGACCGAAACGGTGGGCGGCAGCAATGCAGTGACCAGCGGCACTGTAACCACCACCACCGTCCGCAACGACGTCACGCGCGGGGGCGGATCGGCCAATGTAACTGTCGGCGGTGACGGCGATGTGGCCCTTGTCAGCGCGACCGGCATCGGGGGTGCCAGCGCAACCATTGATGGTGCGGTTGCGGGCAATGTGAATGCCAGTTCGAACGGCACTTCTACCACCTACACGGATATCAGCGTCGTCGATGGCGCCGTCCCGGTCAGCGGTTCAACAAAAACCACCAGCACTGCCGTTGGCAAAGCCGCCGACGTTTCTGTCGGCGAAGATGGCAGCGTCGGAGGTTCGGTCAGCGTAAATGGCCAAGGCAGCGCATCGACAGTGATCGACGGCACGGTTGACGGGAATGTCAGTCTTACTTCGACTGCTACAAATAATGCCTATGATTATGCTTCGACCCCCACGGGCTACACCTATAGCGACACTAATGTTGGGGCGGGCGGCGCCGCTACCGGCGCGGTCGGCGCGACCGGGACGGTCGATGGCAACTTCACAGCCATCGGGGACAATAGCGTCGTTCTGAACAATGCCGGGACGATCAAGGGCAATGTCACAGGCACGTCGCGCCGGTCTCTGACAAATTCCAGCGGCAAGGTCGGCAGTAGCACCACGACCAGCGCTACGCTGATCGAGACAACCAGCCAGAGCGAATCGACCTCACGCAGCGCAACCACCACTGGCACCGCCAGCTTCGTCAACGAAGTTGGTGGGCAAGTGCAGGGCAATGTCTCGCTGAGCGCGGGTGGTGACGTGACTTACAACAACGACGGTGTTGTATTCGGTTCGACCAGCTTGGTCAGTCAAGGCACGGACAACGCGACGACCAGCAGCAACACGACCAAGGTTTCGACCGCGATCGCGACGCCGCCCGCGCTGGATGTCGTAACGACCTCTGTCGAAGACAAATCCACGACCGTCACGACACACACCGGCGGCAATGTCACCGGCACTTATGCCAATGCCAACGGCACGCTGAATTTCGGCGTCAACGGCAATGGATCGGTAAACCAACTCGCCGACCAGGCGAGCAGCGCGACCGTTTCCGGCGTAATTTATGGTAGCCTGACGTCGCAAGCCGGCTCGGCGAACAGCCAGTCGAACAGCGAAAGCAAATCGGTTGAGGTTTTGTCGGGCGGCAACGGCACGCGCAGCCTGACCAGCGCGTCCAGTTCTTCGTCCACCACCAATGCAGGTGGCGACAGCAGCGTCACCGTCAGCGGCAAGCTGGCTGAGGGCGAGGCCGGAGTAGTGCCTTCGCTGTCCTCCTATGCCACCGGCAACAGCGGTGTCACCCTTTCGGGCACCGTCGAAGGCGGGATATATTCGAGCGCATCGGGTACTGATGTCAGCAGTGCTTCCACCCAGACGGCATCGCAGACGATCACGTCCAGCGTAGCGCGCACAGACAGTCTGGCGCGAACTGATGACTACGGCTACAATTCGGTCGGCGGTGCCTCCACCGTCGATGTTGCGGCCACGGGCAAGGCCGCCACGCTGTCTGGCAATGTCAATGCCTATGGCCAAACGGGCGCAAGCGTCACGGTTGCCAAGGGCGGCGTGGTCGGCAGCAGCGCTGACAATCCTTTTGGCGGCGTTTATGCCAATGCGGATGGCACTGACTATACCACCAAACAGGAGCGAAGCTTCACGCGCGTTCCGGCGGAGGGCACAGCAACAGCTTCCGACAAATACACCTCCAGCTATGCCACCAGCGCCGATGTAGGTGATGCAACTGTAGCAGTCGCCGGAACCGTGGCTGGCAACGCGGAAAGCTCCACCACGCGCGGAAAGGCGACGACCACCGTCACCGGCACTATCGGCGGGGACGCTGTCGCCACGGCAGCCTATGGCAACGACTATCAGTCTAGCAGCACGACTGACTATGCGGGCAAGGTAGCGGCTTCCGGTTCGACCAGCTTTGGTTCGCTGGTACCCAAGGTGTCCAAGCAAGTGAGCAGTTCCACCAGCAACAATGTCGGCGGCGCAGCTTCGATCCTGGTCGATACGGCCAGCGATCTGCAAAAGGCTGACAAGATTGGGGTATCCGGTTCGGTCTATGCAACCGGCCTCTCCTCCGCCACAGCGACGATTGCCAATGGTTCCAAAGTAAATGGCAACGTTGAAGCCTACAGCCACTTCACCAACTCGGCCAGCGAAGCGACCACGCTCTACAATAGCGCCGGTGAAGCAACCGAAAACAGCGCGTCTTACGCCACAACCTTGGCTGGCGGTGACGCTAATGTAGCGGTCGGCACCAAGAGCGAGATCGGCGGCAGCGTCTATGCCGATGGCGACAAGACGGCCACGGTCAGCAATGCCGGTATGATCGAGGGGTCTGTCATTGCCGATACCCTGCATTCGGTAGTGTCATCGACCTCGAAGAGCACCAACCTCAACAATGTCGGCCTACGCCAGGACGAAACCACCAATGCATATACCGGCATCGGTGGCGCGGCGACGGTCACCAACGCCGCAGGCGCGCTGATCGGGGGCGATGTCTATGTCGCTGGTGCGACCGGCATCCTTACCAATGGCGGCGGCATTGCGGGCACGGTGGTGTTGGGCCAATCAATCGATAATCACAGCCAAACCCAAATCGATACCGTCACCACCACCACCCAGACGGTCACGCCTGCCGAAGCACTGACAGCGCAAACCTATACGTTCGACCAGAATAACTTCCTGGGCGGCGGCGTCTATGTCGGCGATGCGACTATTACCGACCCCTTCGGTAGGGATGACGCCCCAGACATCAAGACGAGTGACGTGAAGGCAACGGTCAACCTGAATGCCGGGTCGGTCACACTGGGCAACATCGTCGGCCAGCGTGACGCTGAAACGGGTGCATTCCTGACCGATACGGTCCTGAACCTCAACGGATCGGGTTTCCTGGGGGCTGATGTCCTCAACCTCAAAACCCCGACTTCACCCACCTACACTCCCGAAGCAGTGCTGCCGAAGGAAGCACAGGAACTTGGCTTCGGTACTTATAGCACCGGTGCAGTACGTATTCTGGGCGTCAACAGCGTCAATAAGGCCGATGCGGGCACTTTCGTTCTCGATCTTGCCCCCTATATTGAGGATTCTGTAGACCTCAATCGCTGGAGTGCCGATGTCGGGTCAATCAACGTTAGTGCTGGTGAATTGCAGATCACGGGACCTGCCTATGACCCAACCGACGCAGATGGTGCCTATATCGGTATTCAGGGTAACATTGTCGTCGATGGCGGCTCACTGGTCTTCGGTCGCCGGACGTTGATCGACGGTGGCCTTGTCGGAGGCAGCATCACCTCTGCAGGCGTGGAAACGATCTCTGGCGTGCATGTTGTACTGAATGGCGACTATAGCCAGTCGGACACGGGCACGACTGTGGTCGGGGTGAGCCCGTCACTGGTGCGTTTCGCTCCGGTGTCGGTCGGCACGGCCAATGGCGGCAGCGAAGTGCTTGGGCCGATCGAAGCAGGGGCGACCGTGCCCTTCTTCACCACGCCGGCCAATGGCTTCTCCGCTCAGTCCACCCCCTCGCGTATCGACGTGACGGGCAAGGTCACTCTGAGCGGCAAGGTGCTGGTCGATGTGACTAAGGATGCAATCTATTCGGCGGGAGATGGCTATACGCTGTTCACCTATGGCGATACGGACAGCGCTGTGAGCGCGACTGTCAACCAGTCGATCAGTTCACCCTTTGTAAGCTTCGATCTGCAGAAGGATGACGCGACCAAGACCGTCAAGATCGTCGCCAAACGTGTCGGTTACGCTACTGCGGCGACTAACCCCAATGCCGTATCGGCCGCCAATGCACTGGATGCGCTGATCCCAACGATCGTCCAGAAGATCAGTGACGACGCCAATGGCGGATCGGTATTCACCACGGTGAGCGAGATCGGCCTGGTGCAGGATGCCGCGAACATCATCTCGGGTCTCGACTGGCGTCTCAGCCAAGCGGGCGCGGCGCAGGTGTTCAATGAACTGTCATCGGCGGAAATCTATGGTTCGCTGGCGGCGATCGAGCAGAATTCAGCCCTGACCGAATCGTTCGAGACCGCAGCAGCCATTGGCAGCAACGGCGTGTGGATCAATCCGGTTGGTCGCTTCGCCCGCTATGGCGACACGAATTCGGGCGCATCGAAGATTCGTGACAACAGCTATGGCGGAGCGATCGGCCTGAACCTGGGTTATGCGGACAATGGCACCTTCGGTATCGGCTTCGCCTATGCTGAACACGACATTGCCGCTCGCGGCACCCCAGAAACGGCGAAAGCCAAGACCTACTCGCTCGGCGTCAACTGGAAGCATGTCTTTGGACCGATCCAGGCCGGTGCACAGTTCGTCTATGGCTTTTCCAACTTCGACGTCACCCGCGATCTGACCGTGCTTGATCGCACGATCACGGCATCCTTCAAGGGTCGCCAGTGGGACGGCAATGTCGAACTGGGTTATGACGTGCTGGCCGGTTCGGGCGTCACTGTCCTGCCCTTTGGCAAGCTGGCGCTACGTCACTGGACGCTGGGTGGCTTCACCGAACAGGGTGGAGCAGGTATCGGCCTGACTGCCGGACGCGACTCCAAGACAGTATTCGTGCCTGAACTGGGCGTTCGCCTGGGTGCAGAACTGTCCAATGGCGGCGACGTCTCCATCCGTCCCTTCGGCAAGCTGAGCTACACCTTCCAGGGGGATGTCGGCAGCAGCCGTGAATTTGCCTTCGCGACGGGTGGAAGCCCATTCACTCTGAAGGGTGTCGATCCGAAGGGCTTCGGCTCCATTGACGGCGGAATCAGCGCACTGTTCAAAGAACGCATCGGCGTCTTTGTCCAAGGCGGTCTCAATTTCGGTGGCTCTCAGAAGGGTGCCGAAGCGCGTGGTGGCATCAACGTCCGGTTCTGACCCCCAAAGACCAAAATGAACTAACGTAGATGTTACCCAAGGGGATGGAAGCTCGCTTCCGTCCCCTTGTTCTTAAATATCCGAGGAAAGGCCATAGATGGTACGCTGAGCAACGCTTAGCGAAAGCCAAACGGTGATTTTTAACCCGATCGTCAGCGCCTGCAAGGTAACAAAGCACGAGAGACGACGATATGAGCAAGAAACCCCTTGAGGCCGCGTTGCAGGATCAACTCAACAAGCTGGCTTCACTGCCGGATGATCAGATCGATACTGTCGATACTCATGAGACTTCCCCTGAGGCTTGGCTGCATGCGCGCCGACCTGGCCTTTACAAGCCCGTCAAGAAGCCGGTCACGCTTCGGCTCGACGCCGATGTCGTGGCCTGGTTTAAGGATCACGCGGAAGGTCGAGGATACCAGACCGAGATCAATCGCGTGCTTCGTCTCTATATCACGGAAACTCGCGCCTGATCGCTTCCAAAGTGCCTTATTCCTCCGCCTGCAGGGGGAGGCGAAGTCAATGCTAGAGATGCCTATAGCGGACGGTAGGCGACGCCGATCCGGCTCTCGGCGGTATCGCGCCGGCTCAGGGTCGCGGCGATATGCCGCTCGGCCGCCGCGCGATCGGCGAAGGCTCGGGCCTGCGCCTGACCGCGCGCGCCGATCCGCCCCCAGCGGGTTTCGACGACGATCATGCCAAAGAGGTCGAGGCTGGCGGTGATGCTGTAGCGCCGGCGAATGTTGCGGGCCGGGTCGAGCGCCACCAGCTCGATCGGATCAGGCAGAGGAAGGTTCGCGCCGAACATGGCGCGGAGCCTACAAAATCAGCTTTGCGAAGTCCGACGACTTATCTGACTCAATGGCGCGTCGCTGATTCACGCGCTGAATCAATGAGGATGAGATCGGGGGCGGAAATCGCCAGATACGACCGCACGGCCTGCTCGATCGCCGGCCATCGCGCCAACGAATGGGCGGGATGCGCCAGTTGCTCCAAGCTGATCGTGCCACCGATCGACACCACCATGCGCCAGAAGCACAGCGCGCGCGGTATCCATATCCTGGGCAGGGAGGACGGTACTATCGCCATCCAGCCATGCTCATCGGGTTCGGTGAACTCGGTGGGATCGACGCTGCCGAACATCCAGTCGCCCCGTTCGGCCTGGGGCGGGGCATCGCCAAGCGCCTCGGCGCGTATCATCCGGTCGAGCAAGGCCACCAAAGTATTTCGGTCCAATTCGGTCGAAACCTCCATGCCTATTGCGCCGCCTTCACGTCGATCGTGCAGCGCACCGCCTTCTTGGCCTTGGCGGCCTTCTCGCGGCACGTCTGAATAGCCTCGCGGTTGCCATCCGCGAGCGGTGCCGCCGCGACGATCACGCCCCAGCTCTCGGGCGCGGCCGTCTGCATCAGGTGTTGCCCTGCTTCCCACGGGCTACCCTCGTCCAGAACGCGCGTCGCCAGGCGCTCGGGCCAGCGCCAGCTTGTCGGCGCGAGAAGCGCGAGCGGTATTTGCGCCAGGGCGTAGAGCAACATCCCCAACACCACGCCGCCCAATCCGGCCCACACCAGCCAGCGGTTCTGCTCGTCGCCCCGGCGCGCGGATGCTAGCCGGTTGCCGATCTCGCGGGCGGCCTTGTCCAGCCCTGCGCGTGCCTCGGCGACAAGCCGCGCGTCCTCGCGGCGCGCGCCGCTCGCCGCCGTCGCGATCTGGCTCGTCATGGAATCCGGGGTCATCGACAATAGCGGACTTTTGGCGATGGGATCGATCCGCTGGGCGAGCGCCACCAATATTTTCTCCGTGCGCTCAAGCGTCGGCTGATAATCGGGTATCTCGATGGACTCGCGCGCGGCCGTCAGTCCCTCGATGGCACTGCGCAGCAACGACACCTCGCGGCCAAGCTGGGCGAATGCCCGCGCCGCGTCATCCTCGCCCATGTCTTCGCGGTCGTCGTCCATATCCTCTCCTTACCGGCTCATCCCCAAGCCCCTGCCGAGCCCCAAATCGCGGGTCAGCTCGCGGGCAAGCTCACGGCTCTGGTTGATGCCCCTCTCAAGCCCCAACTCGCGACTACGGCCGCGCAGGAGCGATTCAACCTGGGGATCGCGCTCAAGGCTTTTCGCCATGCCCGCCATTTCCTGCCCCGCCTTTTCCCGGCCCGACATGTCGCCGGCGCGATAGAGGCGGTCCCGATCGGCGCTGAGGCCCTGCCAGCGTTCCACGAACCGATCGGCGCGCAAAGCCGGATCGACGCGCACGCGGGCTTCTCGGGCCATCGCCTCGATCATCGGGCCGCTGCGCCCCGCCGCCGCTTCGCGCAGCAATTCAGGATTGCGCTTCATCGCCTCCGTCATATCGTCCGAAGCCCCCGGCCGGAGCGTATCGAGCGCATGGATCGCGCGCTCGAGCGCGACCTTCTGATGCTCAAGGATCGGCGCACCCGATGCCCGCGCCTGCAACACCACCTCGGCCGAGCGCGAGGTCCGCTCGACAGCGCGCGCGAAGGCGCGGTCCTCGCCGCGATCGGCCCGCGCGGGCGAAGGCGTCGCCGGCGTCGCGTCGAGCTTCAACCCGTCGAACATGCCGCGCTTGGGTTTCTCGCCCTGGACACGCCCCGGCGCGGGTCGCTCGATCGGCTTCGGCTTGAATCCGTCGAACATGCCCCGCCGCGGCTGACGCTCACCCGCGGCCTTCGCCTCCTGATCGCCGCGGCTGATCGGCCGTGGATCCTCACGCACTTCGCGCGAATATCCACGGCGAGGCGCAAAGATCTCGACCCCCTGCCTCTCGGGCGCATCCGGCAAGCGGATCTCGCCCGACAACCCGCGCCGATCGGCGAAGTCACGAACCTCGGCGTCGCGGTCCCGATACATCGGATAATCCGACGCCATATCCTTCGACCGCTCGCGCGACAGGGTGCGGACAAGCTGGCGCTGATCGGCGAAGTCGTCGCGCCCGTAATGGAGCTGCACCCCGTCACGGTGTCGCGACAAGCCGACATAAGCCGAATGGCGGTCCATGCCGGGGGTGGCGAGGACGTGCGCCCGATCGACCGTCACGCCCTGCGATTTATGGATGGTCGCCGCATAGCCATGATCGACATGGGCATAGTCTTTCAGGTCGAACGCGACCGATCGACCGTCGTCGAGCCGGACCGCCATATGCTCTGGCGTAACCCGCTCGACCTTACCCAGCGTGCCGTTCTTCACCCCAAGCCCGCGCTCGTTCTTGAGGAACATGATGCGGTCGCCGCTGGCGAACTCCCGCGCGCCCCGCTCGGCCTTCACCTCCACGTCGGGACCAAGCGCAGCCGAGTCACGCAAGCGTGCGCGCGCGGCCAGGTTCAAATCGCGAACCTCGGCATTGGTGTGGGTGAGGATGATCCGGCTCTTGTCCGGATCGGCAAGGCGCTGCGCGTCCCAACCGTCCACCAGCTCGGCACGCGCCTGCTCGCGCGTGTCGGCCGCCTCGACCATCCCATGACGCTCATAGGCATGGATCGCCTCGCCGGTCCTGCCGGTCGCCAGCGCCCGCGTGGCGTCCTTCTGCCAATCCTCATGCTGTCGGCGTATCTCGCTGATCTCGGCGGCACCGTGCCGCTCGGCCAGCGCCCGGAACGCGGCACCCGCCTCGATCGCCTGCAACTGCTCGGCATCGCCGACAAGCACGACCTTGGCCCCGGCCCGTTCGGCTTCGCCAAGCACGCGCTCCATCTGGCGCGTGCCGATCATCCCGGCCTCGTCGATCACCAGCACGTCGCGCGGCCCGAGCTGCTCGCGGCCCTGCCCCCACTGATATTCGAGGCTGGCGATCGTGCGCGAGGCGATGCCCGATCCGCCTTCCAGCCCCTCGGCCGCGATCCCCGACAGGGCGGCACCGCGCACCGTGTAGCCGGCGCGCTCCCATTCGTCGCGCGCCACGCCCAGCATGGCCGACTTGCCGGTGCCGGCATAGCCGACCACGATTGAAAGATCGTTCCGGCTGGTGATATGCGCCAACGCGGCTTCCTGCTGGGTTCCCAGCACCAGGCTATCACTCCCGGTAGCGGCCACCCCCCTAACGGCCGCTGCCGGGAGACCATGCCCTCCCCGCTCTGCAAGCCTGTCAGCGGCCCGCTCAAGCCGCTGCTCGACCGCGATCATCTCGCGCGAGGTGAACCGCTCCTGCCCTTTCCCGTCCTGCCCCAGCCCCACCAGCTCGGGCGACGCCTTCACCGCGCTCATAGCGGAATCGAACTGGTCCTTGCCGTCGCTGTGCCGATGGACGAACATCGCCAGGTCGCGGGTGGTGAACGTCGCCTGTTGCCGCGTGATCGCGTCCAATGCGATCCCCGGCTCGGCAATGATCTTCTCGCCATTCGCGCGCGCGATCCGGGCATGGTCCTCGACCCGCTCGGCCTCAAGCCCCTGTTCGGGCATCCGCGATGCTGCCGGCCCGATCTTGTGCTGCGGCTCAAGCTCGATCCCCTGCGCCGCTAATGTGCGATGGTCGATCCGCGCATCAATATCGAGCGACGCAAGCCGTTCGTTGACATGATCGGCCCATGCCTCGCGCCACCCTTTCAAAAGCTCGGCGCTGTTCCACTCGCGCACCTTCTGGCCGAACCCCTCCGGCCCTACCTCGCGCATCGACAGCATGACGTGCGCGTGCGGCTTGGGCTGGCCGTCCTTGCCCATGTCCCAATGCACATTGAGGTCCGCGACCATGCCGCGTTCGACGAACTGCTTGTTCACGAAATCGCGCGCCAGCTCGACGCCCTGCGCCTGATTCATTTCGCGCGGAATTGAAAACTCAACCTCGCGGGCAAGCTGCGCGTCCTTGCGTTTCTCGCCGGCCTCGACCTCGTTCCACAAGGTCGCGCGATCGTTTAAACGCTCCGGCGCACCCTCGGGCAGCATGATTTCCGAATGGACGACACCGGCCTTGTTCGAGAAATCTTGGATACGCCCGAGTCGGTCATCGTGCAGCTCGGACGCCGAACGATAGGCGGCCGATGCAACCGCGCTCGATCCATTGGCGCGGCTGATGACCTTGGCTGAGAAATGGTAGATCGCCATGACGGCCGCTATACTGCCTTTCTTAGCGCACGTCGGCAACGACGTATAAGCGCGCACTCACACTCCCTGTCGTTCCTGTGATTGACTTCGCCGCATTTTTTGTTCGGAACGGTTCCTCGCGCGCGCGATCATGCTATCCTGCGGCTTCAGTTTTCGGGCACGAGGGAGAGAATGATGCGCAAAACGCGCGACTATGACGCGGAGCTGAAAGCCCTTGGCGACAAGGCCAGGGCGTTGAAGGTGAAGAAGGTCCAGCAGCTTGGCGAGCTTGTCACGTCCACCGGAGCCGATGCGCTCGATCTCGATACGCTGGCGGGCGCACTGCTTGCCGCTGTGGAATCGGCCAGCACGGAAGAAAAGGAGGCGTGGCGCGCGAAAGGTTCCGCCTTCTTTCAGCGGCGCGGGAAGAAAGCTCGCGGATAATGTCGCGGCGACCGCCAAGGCGATGGCGCGAACCGGGCAAGCGCTACGCCGCGTTGAAGCCGCCGCGCGCCGCACCGATACGAGAGGATGGGTCGTGCAACGCCGCGAACGAACCCGCCATCTCATAGAACTGGGCGGCCTCGTCCAGAAAGCCGGCCTGGTCGATCTCGCCGACGACGATCGCGCCACCCTCTACGGCGCTCTACTGGATTGCGCGGCCCGCGCCCGAGGCGATGATGCCGGCGACGTGCTGGCGCTCTGGAAGCGGCGCGGCAAGCGGGCGTTCGATGCGGAGGCGGTCTCGCCTGAGAGGTTGGACAATGACGGATGACGCTGTTTCGGTCTGGTGCTTCGCGGGCAAGGATATGTGGGCGCTGACCGACGACGACAGCGGCCATGCGCTCCCGGCTGAGCGGCCACAGGGCACGCGATCGGAACTAAGGGTGCAGCGGAAGGGAGAAGGCCCAATCCTCGCCTCCTGGCCGGCCCCTGCCCCCTCCACAAGGCGCTAGGGTCCGATTGGACGCTGCGCCCGCCCCACTTCCCCCTCGGAAGCCCAGCGACCGCAGGTCGCCCTGTGACGGCATCGCCGTCACGCACCAAACAGCGCATTGGCCGTTAGGCCAATTCCGCTTGCCTTGCTTTACTGTGGGGGAACGCACCTCGCTTTCCCAAAATGCCCTTGTGTTATATTGTGTTAGAATCTGTGTTACGCTGAAATAAAGTGCCGATTTTCTGTTTTGAATCAGTTAGTTATAAAATACTCTCATGGGTGATAACACGAAAGATCATGGGTGATAACACGAAAGATCATGGGTGATAACACGAAAGGAAAACAGGGGTTGTCCACAGCTCAATGGGTGAAAGCACGAAGCCTATTGGTCCATGGGTGAAAACACGATAGGTATCAGCTATGGGTGATAACACGAATCCAGATGATCGCTCCCCTCTCCTACCGGATCGTTATCCTCAGCAGGACTTTTTCGTATGCGACGTTTTCGATGCCGCTCCCAAAGGGGACATGGCCTCGATGGAGCATCCCTTATTCAGCATCTCCACCAAGCCTGATCTGACCGCGCGGGAATATCGCAACGGCTCCACCTTCGTTCGCGTGTCTCCCGGCGAGCTGGGGCTGGCGACAGTTCACGACCGGGATGTGCTGATCTATTGCATCAGCCAGCTCATGGCGGCGCTAAACTCCGGACAGCCAGTCAACCAGGTCGTGCGCTTCAAGGCCTATGACCTATTGGTGGCGACCAATCGGGGAACTGATGGCCGGGGCTATGAGCAGCTACGCAGCGCCTTTAAACGCCTTCAGGGAACGCAAATTGAAACCAATATCCTGACTGGTGGGACTGAGGCGCTGGATATTTTCAGCCTGATCGATCGTGTGAGGATCATGCGCGAAACGCGAGAAGGCCGGATGCAAGAGGTCGAGGTGCGGCTATCGGATTGGGTGTTCAACGCGATCCGTTCCAATGAAGTGCTGACCCTGAACCGCCAATATTTTCGGCTACGGAAGCCGCTGGAAAGGCGGCTATACGAGATTGCCCGCAAGCATTGCGGGTGGCCGGGCAAAGCTGTCAAATTCGGTCTGGATACGCTGCAACGCAAATGCGGGTCCAAATCGACCGACTTTGAGTTTCGGCGTCTCATCAAGACAATTGTGGACCAGGACGATGCCCATGGTCATTTTCCGGACTATGCGCTGAGCTTTGACAACACCCGCGATCAGGTGACTTTCACGCCCCGCGCGGGAAAGGCCCTGCCCCAAGAAACGCTGTTCCCTATGATCTCCAACCAGGCCCTGGAAAAGGCCCGCACGGTCGCGCCAGGATATGATGTTTACGCGCTCAAGGGTGATTATCTCGCCTTCTGGGATGACAAGGGGCAGCAACCCCTCAAGAATGCGGATGCTGCCTTTCTAGGCTGGTGCAAAAAGCGACACGAACGTAATCCATTGCGCTAGCAGTGCCAGCATGGGATCGCGGATGCGTTTTGTCATGACCCGAATTTAGCTCGCGCATCATACTTCGCCACAAGGTCGCTGATTGCCTCCCCCAATAAGTCTTGTTGTTTGCGGCGGGTCTTTGCAGCCAATACGCGGAAGGCTTCAGCGGTCGGATCATCCTGATCGAAATAGCCGCCCAAGTGATACTTGCCTGCGTTACTGTTAGGTCGCTTGGCCTCTGCCCGTACAGCATCTGCCACAGGCTGCGGGATAGTGTTTTCGTTAGCCTCGGCCTGCGGCCGCTCGATAGCGGCGGATAATAGGGATTTTCTAGCCATGTGCAGCCTTACCTTTCGTCTTCACATGTGACGGTTTGATAATTTGCAAATATTCAAATATGAAATCTCGCAAAGCTGCAATCTCTAATGCGGCCTTCCCTTCCGGCTCATGCTCAATCACGCCTAGGCCATACGGCCACGCAGCTCGAAAGCTACTACGCTCACGGATTACCGCGCGGGCAACCTGTAAGCCGGTTGCCTCGGCCAACGTGCGAGCATCGTCTAACAAGGCAGTGGCGGTTGGCGGTGCGCCATTCAGGACGACGAAGGCCTGCTTGCCGGTCGCTGTGATAAGCTGCGCGGTGCGTTTGATTGCCTCTAGGTCGATCAGGGAAGGTCGGCATGGTATCAAAACCATATCCGAACGCTGCACGGCCTCTGCTGCTTCTGCGCCTGCCGCAGGCGGTGTGTCGATGATCGCCAGCGCAAAGCCTTCGGCTTCAGCTGCATTGATCCAGGGAGATAATCTACGGGCGCTTAATGGTTCGACGTGGGGCAGTTCAGCTGTTCGCCTCTCGCTCCACGCGGTTGCGCTTTCCTGCGGATCGAGGTCGATCAGAGCAGTTTTGATCCCTCCGGCCTGGGCGGCAACAGCTAGATTAACGGCCAGGGTTGTTTTTCCTGCACCGCCTTTCTGCGCTGCAATCGTGATAATTTTCATGTTTGCAAACTTTCAGGGATGAATTATTGATAGTTTGCCGATTTGAAGCGGCGCGTCAACATTCAGGAAAGCAGGCGGCTACGCGATGCCGAATGCATCGCGGATTGCCGCAACGAAAATATCAGCCTGCCCGACTGCCCATACGGCGTCATCGTCGCTGACAGGATCACCCGTGTAATCAGCGAGCAGGCGGAGACGCTCGACCTTGTTAAGCGAACTGCCGAGTTCTGACGCGACGTGTCCGCCAAGGACAAGATGCTGACCGAAGGCCGCAATCAATCCTCTATGGGTTTTGGTAGCGGAAGCGGTTTCCGCGACGTTGGCAGAACGGAGCGCCGCGTGAGCGGCGTCGAACATGGCATAATAAGCGCGGTTACAAGCGCCATCAGCATCACCACCGGCAAGCAATTGATGCGCGCTTGCCAAGGCTTGAGCCGCCTTCCGCATATAGGATGCCGGTGTGACGGGCTTGCTCACAGGGCTACCCCTTCACGCTGGATCGTGCGGATCAGGGCGGGATTGCTGAATTGTTCAGGGTTTTCCATTTCGTCGCCCCACAGCGGCAGGGCTTCGACCAGGATTCCGGTTTCCAGCATTACGTCGAACGCGATGCCCGCCATGTCGATTGCCGTGGTTGACCGTTTGCCGTGTTCGCCTTTCAGCACCACGGCAATATCAGCGTCACTTGTCGCGTTGTGTGTGCGACGGGCGCGGCTTCCGAACAGAATGGCGCGATCAACGGCGTAGCGGCCTGATATGCGGCTCATGAACACCCGCGCTGCGCGCTCAGTATCCGAATCCAATGGTGGTTGGGCCTTTGCGGGGATGAGCTTGTTCCCAAGGCGGGATATGGTGCTTTGGCTGACGTTGAACCGGCGCGCGAGATCCGCTTGCGTTGCGCTGCCATCGGCCAGCGCGCGCAGGGCTTCGGTGCGTTGATGGGCGGTGAGCATTGGCGGGCGTCCCATATGCTGTCCGCGCGCCACGGCGCGGGCGCGCCCCTCCCCTGTCCGCGTAACGATCAGCTCGCGCTCAAACTCGGCCAGCCCGCCCAGCACCGTCAGCATTAAGCGGCCATGTGGGGTTGTGGTATCGGCCCACGGATCACCGAGCGAGCGGAACAACGCCCCTGCCCTTGCCACCGTGTCGAGAATGTTGAGCAGATCGCGCGTTGAGCGCGCCAGTCGGTCGAGACGGGTAACGATCAGCGTATCCCCTGCTCCCAGCACCTTGAGCGCCTTCGCCAGCTCCTTGCGATCGCTCTTTATGCCACTCGCGGTTTCGTGGAACACCTTCGCAGCCCCAGCGGCGACAAGTGCCGCTCGCTGTGCATCGAGAGTCTGGCCGTCTGTTGAGACGCGGGCATAGCCATAAATGGTCATGCCCAAACTATAACCGAAATGCCCTTCTTTATGCAAATATCTTTCGCATACCCGAGAGCCGCAGATTTAGGTGGTTTTCCGACTTATGCAAAACTTGTGATTTTTGGATCAAGCAAACCTCACTCAATAAAATTTGGCGTGCCAACCTCATATTATTAATTAATTTAATTTTTTATCTTTATTATTTTAACTCTTCTGTCTGTTTTGCATTCCTCAGTATATATTTTCCCTTCTTCAGTTAAGGATTTTATTTTTAAATAAAACCCCCTGTTTGATATATTTAGAAAACTCATTAGATTTTTTGTAGAAAGCCCGCCGTGCTTTTCCAAAAGAATGAGAATTTTAGCCTCTTCCCTAAGGAGATCTATTCCGTATTTTTTTTTAAAACTTTTGCTAGCTTCAATTATATTGAAATTATCTATGTTGGTCATTTGCGGTAACCTTGTAAATTACAGGAATATTTGCGACCCGCCAAAGACAACTAAAGTCTCTGCAATACCCCCCAAAGATGCCGCCAAGCAGCCAGCAGCCAGCAGCCAGCAGCCAGCAGCCAGCAGCCAGCAGCCAGTTAC
>NZ_JBMDKQ010000036.1:0-16707 GCF_057809795.1 Sphingobium sp. FG125 | reverse complement strand
GCCCGAAAGGTTCATAATCAACCCGCACCATCAAATGCCGCGACTAAACAACTAGGGAATTTTCAAAGCCCCCATTTGCGGAGAATTGCACGACCGATGACAAATGCGACGCAAGAAACCCAGTTCGTGAAAAATGCCCACAAGGCCTTCACACGCGCTGCCTACATTGGCCCAGGCTACCATCTTATCGGGTCTACGGTCTACACGCTACCTTCTTTCGGAGGGAAATCGATACCGGCATAACGCTCCATGGCTGTTCCTCCCATGATGGCTGAGCCAGGCCGCTCGGATCTCATTTCCATCATCATTCCGGGGGTCAGCGCTCCAACTATTTTGGCTTGAGACGTTGGCCCATTCGGCATCCAGTTCAACTGATTGCTGGGGATATTCCCGCCTCAGTCGATCTCAACCTGCCACATCCCTACGGCATCGATTAATCCAATTGACATAGGCACGCGCGTAGGGATGAATCATGTCTGTTGCCTGATCAGCCACACAATCGATCCATCGCCAAGCGCTATGCTGATCGCCAGCGATAACCGCTGCAGCTTCATGATCCGCCAATTCGACCCAATATGGTATGTTAACATAATGGGTGCTGGTCGATGTGCAGAAACGGCTATCGTCGTAGAAATGGTCCCAGATGCCCATGAGACGCGCCCGTTCGAAACCCACGCTATCGATCCCCGCTTCCTGCTTCATCAGCCTTCTGAAGGTGTCGTGTTGGCTTTCGCCTTTTCGCACTCGCCCCCCTAACGTGAACCAATAACCCTTAGCTGGCGGGTTAAAACGTTGCCCCATCAACAACTGATTGGCAGAGTTGGTCAGGCACAGGTCGATCGAGACGAGCGGAAGTGCGTCAACGGCAGCCGTAAAGCGCTCTTCCGAAAGAAAATTTTCGTCACTCATTTGAAACCGCATTATTTTTGGACCGAAATTTCTATTAAACAGAATTATAATTTTGCCAACTCTGGCTGAGGGGACGCACAAACAGATGATGCAAAATCTCCCTCTTTTGCTAGCATTACAGTTGCATTTTGGATTTGATATGAGCGTGCCGAGCGGCGGCTTGGTGCGCTCGTCTCCAGCATGACCAAGCGATGATGTCGGCGGGCCGGAAAACCGGTCGCTGCCCGGCATGCGCTGCGCGCCGCACTGTTGCGGCTCGACCGGATGAAGCAGGCGTCGGCGGGCGTCAGGCGGGCACTGGCGGCGCTGGCGGGCTTTGCCAAACTGAAGGTCAAATATGACAATCTGGAAGTCGCACTGGATTTTGACGCCGAGCCGGGGCTTGCGGACAGCGGCGACCTTGAAGCAGATCTGGCCGACCTGATCGTCGCGGTGGGCGAGGCCGCGAAGGAGCGGGCGAGCGCCGTCATTCTGGTCATCGACGAACTGCAATATGTGCCGGAGGAACAGCTTGCCGCGCTCATCAGTGCGCAGCGCAGAAGCAACTGCCCATCACCATGCTGGCGGCGGACCTGCCGCAATTGCTGGGCCAGATGGGCCGGGCCAAATCCTATGCCGAACGCCTGTTCGAATTTGTCAGCGTTGGCCCGCTGGATGAAGCCGCCGCGCGTAACGCCATCCGCCTGCCCGTGGAGCGGGAGGAGGAGCGCATCGACGACGACGCGCTGGACGCAATCGTCGCGCAGACGCAGGGCTATCCCTATTTCCTGCAGGAATGGGGCAAGCATGGCTGGGACGCGGCGGACGCATCGCCCATCACCGCCGATGACATAGAGGCCGCGACCCGCAGCGCGCTCGCCGAACTGGACGCCAGCTTCTTTCGCGTCCGTTTCGACCGGCTGACCCCGGCGGAGAAGCGCTATCTGCGCGCCATGGCGGGGATTGGCCCCGGACCGCACCGGTCAGGCGACGTCGCCGACGCGCTGGGTGTCAAGGTGTCCAGCGTCGCTCCCACCCGCAACAGCCTGATCGCCAAGGGGATGCTCTACAGCCCCGCCCATGGTGACACGGCATTCACCGTGCCGCTGTTTGATGCCTTCATGCGCCGGGTGATGCCGGACATCTGACCTTTTGCCGTGCTTTTACGCCTATTCCCAGCGTGGGGGCTGATACCCCGATGACCAGCCTCCTTTACCTCGCCCATCCTCAATTCGCCCCGTTGCCGCTGGACCGTGATCATTTAAATTGCATGGTAGGAAATCGCATACTATCTAATCCCTACATCCGCCCCTTGATGCTAGGTTCGCTCGACTATCCAGAGCGCTACCCACATCTTGGGGCTTTTGCGTTTCTACGACAGGTGGGAGCGACGGGATGAGCCGGGAAATTGCGATTTTGATTGACCGCAGCTTCCTGACAACAGCGACGCTCGATGTAGGCGAGCCAGAGACTGTCGCACAACAATTGCGCAATATCGCTTCATTGGAAACGGAGCTTAACTGACTTGGCAGTAGAAGGTCATTGCGTCATTGTCATGCGTTAGCAGCATTGGGGGCAAAGGAAGATGAATGATGCGCAGGGTGACCGGATCATTGATCTTCTGGAAATGATCGTGGAGGAACTGCGCGGTCTGCGCAGCGATTTTCTCGAGTTTACCGACCATAATGTCTACAAGATGAGCGTCGCCATTGACGACATAGGGGATCGCATCGCTGGCGGTGTTGCCGGCGTTGGCGGGGCAACGCTGGATGACGTGAAGTCAGCCATCGAGGCGGTCGAAAGCGCGATCGACCTGAAATGAGCCAGGGCCGCCCGCTCTTTTACAAGACGGCGACGGAACTGGAGCAGATGGTCGCGCGCAACAGCGCCGATGCCGCCGAACTGCATCTGGTGCTGGCGGAACTGGGCCATCGCAAGACGATGCATGCCCGACGCACGGCAGACCATGTTCGCGCCTTGCTCAAAAGCCTTGCTCTTGCCGGACCGGACGGGTCGATCATTCTGCCCGAACTGGCCTTATCCACCAACATCAATGTCCATAGCTTGAGGGAGGCTGCGCCGATGGCGATCACTATCACCGCGGTTGTCGCGGACAAGATCGGCTTTGCCTCGCATCAAAATGCCGTGCCGATCGTGCGCGAACTGGAAGTGGCCCATGTGGGGGAGGGCGTGGGTGAGGATGACCTGCACGATCTGACCCTGACCCTGACCGCCGATCCGCCTTTTCTGGTACCCCGGACGTGGCGACTGGACCGGCTGTCGCGCGAAACCACGCTGCATGTCACCGATCGCGATATCAAGCTGGATGCGGGTTTTCTGGGGGACCTGACCGAAAGCCTGTCGGGGACGGTGACGTTGCGGCTGGAGCGCGACGGGCAGTTGCTGGCGGATTCCCATCACCCGGTCGAACTGCTGGCACGCAATCAATGGGGCGGTGTCGGGGGCATGGCCGAATTGCTGCCTGCCTTCGTCATGCCCAATGATCCTGCGGTCGACCGGATATTGAAGGCCGCGTCCGACGTGCTGCGCCGGGCAGGGCGCGCGGACGGCATCGATGGCTATGCCGCCGGTTCGCGCAGCCGGGTGTGGGAACTGGCGTCCGCCATCTGGGCGGCGGTGTGCGGCCTGCGCCTGTCCTATGCCCTGCCGCCCGCCAGTTTCGAGGCGGCGGGGCAGAAAGTCCGCACCCCTGGCGCGATAGTGGAGGGCCAGGTGGCAACCTGCCTCGATACCGCATTGCTTTTTGCAGCGGCGCTGGAGCAGGCCGGTCTCAATCCGCTGATCATCATCACGCGCGGCCATGCCTTTACCGGCCTGTGGCTGCAACCGGTCGAATTTTCAGCCCTGGTCACCGATGAAGCCGCCGCCCTGCGCCGCCGCATCGACCTTAAAGACCTCCTCGTCTTTGAAACCACGCTGGCGACGCAGGCCCATCCGCCCGGCTTTGCCGTCGCCGAAAAAACAGCACTGCGCCTGATCGCGGAGGATGCGCCCGATCCGTTCGAGCTGGCCGTGGATATCCGGCGCGCGCGGATGCAGAAGATCCGGCCTCTGGGCGTCACGGGCGCGGCGGCGCGTCATGAAGCCACGGATGCCGCCCCCCTGGTCGCCGAAGCGCTGGAAGCTGCGCCGCTCCTTCCCGGGTTCGATGTCGACATCACGCAGGAAAGCGACGCCGTTACCGATCGCATCCTGCTGTGGCAGCGCAAATTGCTGAACCTGACGACCAGCAATCGCCTGCTCCATGTCCCCGATGGCGGCAAGATGGTGCGGCTCGCCTGCCCCGATCCGGGCTTGCTGGAGGATCGGCTGGCAGGTGGGCGTCGGATCCGCATCGTGCCGATGCCCGACCTTGCCCCCGGTGGCCGGGACGAGAAGCTCTATGAGGCGCAGACACGCGAAAATCTGCGCGAGCAGGTGGCGTCAGCGGCGCTCGATCGCAACGAAGTCGTGTCGTTGACCGACCGGGACAAGGTCGATAGCGCGCTGATCGACCTGTATCGCAAGGCCCGCAGCGATCTGGCGGAGGGTGGGGCGAACACGTTGTTTCTCGCGCTGGGCTTCCTGAAATGGAAGAAGAAGCCGGACGATGAACGCAGCTATCGCGCGCCGCTGATCCTGGTGCCAGTCCAGCTGGAGCGCAAGAGCGCCCTGTCCGGCGTGGTGATGACCCATCATGAGGATGATCCGCGCTTCAACCTGACCCTGATCGAGCTGTTGCGGCAGGACTTCGAGTTGACCATATCGGGGCTGGAAGGGCCGCTGCCGACCGATGAAAGCGGCATCGACGTGGCGGGCATCTGGACCATGGTGCGCCGTGCCGTGCGCGACATTCCGGGGTTTGAGGTTGTGCCGGACGTGGTGATCGGCACCTTCTCCTTCGCCAAATATCTGATGTGGAAGGATATGGTCGATCGCGCCGACCTGCTCAAGCAAAGCCCGGTCGTGCGCCATCTGATCGAACGGGACGGCAGCGGCATTGCGACGGGCGATCCCTTCCCGCGCGCCGATACGCTGGACGTCACGGTCGATCCGGTTGCCCTATTCACGCCATTGCCAGCGGACAGTTCGCAACTGGCCGCCGTCGTCGCCTCCGCGCGGGGTCATAATTTCGTCCTCGACGGACCACCGGGCACCGGCAAGTCGCAGACCATCGCCAATATGATCGCGCATAATCTGGCGCTCGGTCGCCGGGTGCTGTTCGTGGCGGAAAAAATGGCGGCGCTGGACGTGGTGCAGCGCCGCCTGGCGGAAAAGGGGCTGGGCGACTTCTGCCTGGAACTCCATTCGGCCAAGGCGACCAAATCGGACGTCATCAAGCATCTCGACCGCGCCTGGACGACCCGCGAAACGATGAGCGCGGACGAATGGCGGCGCGAGGCGATGGAGGCCAAGCGGCTGCGCGACGGGCTGAACGCCGTGGTCACGCTGCTGCACCGGCGCGAAGCCAATGGGCTGAGCGTGCATCAGGCGATTGGCCGGGTGGTGCGCGACGGAACGCAAGCCACGCCGCGCATCCACTTCGCTGCCGACGCCCGGCATGATGAAACCGACATGGTGCGCTTCCGCGACATCGCCCGCCGCCTGGGGCTGGCGCGGGCGGAGGTTGCGGGCCTGCCCGACAGCCTGGCCCCGGTTCAGCGCAGTTCATGGTCGAACCAGTGGCAGGACGGCATCGTCGCTGCCGCCCACGCGTTGCAGCCCGCCATCGACCGCCTGCTCGAAGCGCGCGACACGTTGTTGCAGGCGACCGGTTTGCCGCTGCCCGGTGACACCGCCGATGACTGGGCGGTGATCGACCATGTCGTGACCATTGTGCGATCGACCCATGGCCGCGACATGCGCCTCGCCTTCCTGCCCGATATGACGGATCGTATCGCAGCCGCCCGCGAAGCCGTGACGCTGCTGACGCAGTATCGCACGGCGGAGAGGGAATTGTCCGCGCCCTATGCGCCCGAAGCGGCGCGGCGGATCGACATTACCGCCATGCAGGAAAGCTGGCAGGCAGCGGGCCAGAAATTCTGGTTCCTCGCCACGCTGGCGCAGCGCAAGGTCGCGCGCGCCCTGGCGCTGGCGGGCGGGGCTGGCGGCGTGGTCGATCCGCAAACCGACCTGCCCCGGCTGGCGACGATGGCCGACCTGCTGACCCGGATTGACGCTCTCGCGCCCCGCCTGACCGACCTTGCGTCATGGCATGGGCTGGCCAGTGACGGCGACACGGTCGAAGCGGAATGCGCCCTCGCCCAGACATTGCGCGCCACCATCAATGCCCATGCGACCGACCCCGATCATCTGATCGCGCTGCGCGGCGCGATCATGCGGCTGGTTGTGGACGCCAACGACCTGATCGGGCCGGAGGGCGCGATTGCGCGGGCGCAGACGCGCTTCGCGCAGGCGCTGGACGAATATCGGGCGGTCAGCCGATCGTTCGAGGATGCAGGCGAGATCGCCACCGGCCTTGCCCATGCCGATCTGCGCGCCGTGGCCACCGCCATCATCGCCAACGTGCCGCGCCTCAACGCCTGGACCGGGTGGCAGCGCGCCCGCAGCGAAGCGACCGGCGCGGGTCTCCTGCCGCTCGTGAGCGCGCTGGAAAGCGGCACGATCGCGCCTGCGGACAGTATGGACGGTTTTGAAACCGGCTATGCGCGCTGGTTTGCGGCACAACGGATCGATGAGGAGCCGCTGCTCAACCAGTTTGCCTCCACCGTGCATATGGATGACATTGCATCGTTTCGGCGGGTGGATGATCGCCTGTCGGAACTGGCCGTGCGCTATATTCGCGCACAGCTTTGCGGGCAGATTCCTGCCAAGGAGGAGGTTGGCCGGGGCGATGGCTATGCCATTCTCAAGCATCAGCTCCAGCTCAAACAGCGACACAAGCCGATCCGGCAACTGGCGACCGAAATGGGTGACGCCTTCACCCGGCTGGCCCCCTGCATGTTGATGAGTCCGCTCTCGATCGCGCAATATCTGCCCGCCGATCAGGCCTTGTTCGATCTTGTGATCTTCGATGAGGCATCGCAGATCGCGCCATGGGATGCGATCGGTGCGATGGCGCGCGGCAAACAGGTCGTGATCGCGGGCGACCCGCGCCAGATGCCGCCGACCAACTTCTTCCAGCGCGCGCCCGGCGCAACCGATGGCGACGGCGAAACCGAAGAGGATATGGAAAGCATCCTCGACGAATGCCTGGCCGCCGGTGTCGCGATGCATTCGCTCAGCTGGCATTATCGCAGCCGGCACGAGAGCCTGATCGCCTTTTCCAACCACCGCTATTATGAAAGCGGTCTCGTCACTTTCCCCGCCGCCGTCACCCGCGCCAGCGCGGTCGAGTGGCGGCGCGTCGATGGCCTTTATGCGCGCGGCAAGGGGCGCACCAACACGGTCGAGGCGCAAGCGATGGTCGATGAGGCGGTCAAACGGCTGACCGATCCTGCCTTTGTCGCGGCGGGCAGGACATTGGCGCTCATCACCCTGAACGCCGACCAGCAGAAGCTGGTCGAGGATCTGCTGGACAAGGCGCGGCAGAAGAACCCCGCGATTGAGCGTTTCTTTGGCGAGGAACTGACCGAACCGGTGGTGGTCAAAAATCTGGAGACGGTGCAGGGCGACGAGCGCGACCTCATCCTGCTGGGCATCGGTTTTGGCCCGACCGAACAGGGCGCGGGCACTATGTCGATGTCGTTCGGTGCGCTCAACAAACAGGGCGGCTGGCGGCGGCTCAATGTCGCGGTAACGCGGGCGCGGGAGGAAATGCTGATCTTCACCTCCTTCGATCCGGGCATGATCGACCTCAACCGCACCAGCGCGCGCGCCGTCGCCGACCTTAAACATTTCATCGAATTTGCCGATCGCGGCCCGCGCGCCCTGGCCGAAGCGATCAAGGGGTCGGTCGGCGGCTATGATTCACCGTTCGAGGAAGCGGTGGCGGCCGAATTGTCGCGACGCGGCTGGACCGTGGTGCCGCAGATCGGCGTCTCGCGCTTTCGCATCGATCTGGGGATCGTCCATCCCGACCGGCCCGGCGACTATCTGGTCGGCGTCGAGTGCGATGGCGCGACCTATCACAGCGCCGCCACGGCGCGGGACCGGGACAAGGTGCGCGCCGCTATCCTCAAAGGGCTGGGCTGGAACCTGCTGCGGCTCTGGTCGACCGACTGGTGGATCGACCGGCAGGGCGCGGCGGACCGGCTGCATCAGGCGATCGACGCCCTGCTGGCAGAGTCCCGCGCCAGCGCCGAGGCGGACGCGCTGGCAGCACCGGTGGCGGTAGCGACGCAACCGGATGCGCCGGATAGTGTCGATCAGCCGGTCATGCTCGCACATATGTCCAGCTCAGTGTCGGCATTGCCGGTCGATGACGGGCGCTATCGCCGCGCGGGTTTCACCATCCACCACTCCGTGATCGACCCGGCGGCCTTTTACGAGCCGGATTATGCCGCAACCCTGATCGCCCTGATCGGGCATGTCCTCACCCATGAAGCCCCCATTGCCGATATGCTGCTGGTCCAGCGGATCGCGCGGGCGCACGGGTTCAAAAAGGCGGGGCGCATCATCCGCGAACGGGTCATGGCGCTGGCGGCGCGCCATTACCATGTCCGCGACGGCTTTGTCTGGGCAGATGAGGACGCGCCCCAACTGTGGCAAAGCTATCGCCTGCCCGCGACCGACGATGACATCCGCCAGATCGAGGAAATCGCGCTGCCCGAATTGCGCGCCGCCGCCCGTGCCAGCATCGCGCAGGATGTCCCGGTGGATATTGCGCGCCTGTTCGGTGTGCGCAGGCTGAGCGTCACCGCGCGGTCGCGGATCGAACTGGCGATGGGACGGGAGGGACCGGACCAGCCGCTATAATCGCCCCACCACCTTCGCCGCCGCATTGGCCTCCACGCTCAGCGCCTGCGCATAGCGCGCGGGTTGCGCGGGACTTTTCCAGCGCAGCGCGTGCATGATCCCGGCCAGATCCTGGCCATTGGCGAACAGGTCCTGGGTCAGGCCGACGCGGGTGGAATGGGCAGTCAGTGCCGCGCGCCAGCCCTGATATTCGGCCTCCGCCATTATCGCCAGCATCCCCGCCGCCCGTGCCCGATCCAGCATCGCGCGATAAACTACCGTGACCGACTGCCCGGTCAGCCCCGCGCCGACGGTCCACACAATATCACCCTTGCGCGTAGCGGCGCGATGCAGGCGACGGAAGATCGGCCCTTCGCGCCCGCGACCAGCCTCGCCCCACGCCGCCAGCGCCGTCATGGTGCGGGCCGACAGATAGGCATAGGCACCCGCGCCCTCCTGGTCCGACTTGGAGCGCGGCACGAACAGCCGCCCGCCGCCCGCTGCACCGCGCTCGACATGCGCCCAGTGCGTCGCGACGATTTCCGATCGGCGCAGGCCGGAGTCGAAGTCGAGGGACAGCAGCGCCCGGTCCCGCTGGCCCGGCACGTCGTCGGGCGCGGCGGCCAGCATCGCCTCGACGCAGACACCGACCGGACCGGCAGCCACCAGCGGATCGGCGACATCGCCGCGAAAGCGCAAACCCCGCGCCTGTGTCTGGCGCACGCCCAGCGCGCGGCGCTGCGCCTTGAGTTCGAGCCGCACCCGTTCGGCGCGGGTCGGGTCGGGCTGGTCGGCGAGGGCGTGGAGCCGCGCGATGCTGCTGGTATAGCGCGCCAGCGTGGCCGCTTTCTTGCCCGCCTCCGCCTGATCCCGCAGAAAAGCCGCCACGGTCGCGGGCAGCGCAGGCAGGATCAAAAAGCCCCGCGCCTGCGCCCAGTCAGCAAAAACCCGCATATCCGCGCGCAACGCCCGCCAGCTCGCCTCACTCATCGCCCGCCGCGCCGCATCGACCACCGCCGGATCAATCGGCACCGGACTGCCACCGGGCAACAAAATCAGCGCATCGGTCATCACCGACCGATATGGCGCGCTTCCATCCCGCCCGTCAATCTTACTAGTGATAGCGGACATTATCGTTAATAGTATTTTCGTCTGCCAGACTATCTTTATACATATATTAATAATCTGTATGAAAAAGCGCAACTGTATGATAAAAGCGCAAGATGAATGCGCGAACAGGAAAATTGGTGAGCGGCGGGCGGTTGCAGGTGCCTGCCGACATGCGGCGGCAACTGGGGTTGGCCGATGGCATGGCGGTTGTCATGCGCGTGGTGGATGGCGAACTGCATGTGCGGCCATTGCACGAAGCTGTAGCGCGGGTGCAGGCGCGCCTGCGTCGGCATGTGTCGCCGGGGAAACCCCTGTCGCAGGAACTGATCGCCGATCGCCGCGCCGCTGCTCTCGATGAATGATGGCGGCTATGTTCTGGACGCCTCCGCGCTGCTGGCGATGATGCTGGGCGAGGATGGCGCGGACCATGTCCTGGTACGGTTGCCCGATGCGTGTGTGAGCGCGGTCAACCTGTCCGAAGTTGTCGCGAAATTGCAGGAACGCGGCGTCCCCGATGCCGCCATTGACGAGAGCATAGCCGATCTGGACCTGACCATCGTCGCGTTCGATGCTGCCCAGGCGGATCGCGCGGGCAAGCTGCGGCTGGCGACCCGATCGCTGGGTCTGTCACTGGGCGACCGCGCCTGCCTGGCATTGGCGGCCGAACAGGGGTCGGTTGCGCTGACAACGGATGCGGCATGGGCGCAGGCGAATGTCGGCGTTCAGGTGGAACTGGCGCGGTAGGCCGGAGGGCATAACACAAAAAAGGCGACGCCGGAGCGTCGCCCTTATCTGGTGCAAACTAGCTGCTTGTTAGCCGCCAGACCGCGATCTCTGAAATCTCAATTTAGCACGCGATAACGTGCGGTCAAGAGAGAACGGTCCAACAGGAACTGACCGTCCTATGGAGTTAAGTTGCCTCAGTCCTGGAAAGTCACTAGTTTGCCAACGGCGGTACCACCGTTGGCGCACGGACAAGACCGGATGGTTTGGAAGCTCCCGTTCCTGTTCGTGCGCCCTCATCCCCTGAAAACCATTTAGCCGTCAAGGCCCAACATGGATTTAATACTCCTTGACCGTCATATGAGAGTTAAGGCAATCAACAGTTCGTTCTAAAGAGGTGATACGGGGGTTCTGCTCAAATGACAAGGTACGGACGCTCTTGGCGCCTCGGTGTCGATCTTGGAGCAAATTCTTTGGGATGGTTTGCCGTCGAGATCGACTCAAGGAATAACCCTGTCGCCATCCTCGCCGCCGGCTCCCGCATTTTCAGCGATGGCCGCGATCCCAAATCTGGCGCATCGCTCGCCGTCGATCGGCGCGATGCGCGGGCGATGCGGCGGCGGCGGGACCGGTTTCAGCAGCGCCAGCGCGCCCTGCTCAAATATCTGACCGCTGACGGGCTGTTCCCGGCTGATACGGCGGAGCGCAAAGAGCTGGAACAACGCGACCCCTACGAACTGCGCGCCCGTGCGCTGGATGAGGCGCTGCCGCTGCATCATCTGGGTCGTGCGCTGTTCCAAATCAACCAGCGGCGCGGGTTCAAGAGCAATCGCAAGGCGGATCGCAAGGCCGATGACGATGCAGGTAAGATCGCCGTCGGGGTCGGTCGGCTCGAAGAGAAGATGAAAGAGCGGGGCGCGCGGACCTTCGGCGAATTCCTCCACATGCGCCGTCTGGAAGCCACCGACCCCAACGCCATCCCCAGTGTTCGCACCCGCCTGCGCCCCGAAAGCGGCGAAGGCGCCAAGGGCGACGGCTATGAATTCTATCCTAGCCGCAAGTTGCTGGGAGATGAGTTCGAGGCGATCTGGGACGCCCAGGCACCCTATCATCCCGATGTGCTGACCCCGGACGTCTATAAACGCCTGTTCGAGGTCGTCTTTCACCAGCGTCCGCTGCGCGCGCCACAGATCGGCACCTGCACGCTGATCCCCGGCGAACGCCGCCTGCCCAAAGCCCACCCCCTGTTCCAGCGGCGGCGGTTGCTGGAGGAACTCAATGCGCTAATGCTCGTGCGCGCGGGGGAAAAAGCGCAGCGGTTGACGCATGAACAGCGCGATGTGCTGCTGCTGAAACTCAAGGACAAGGCGAAGGTCAGTTTCGAAAGCCTGCGCAAGACTTTGAAGCTGGACCCGGACGCGCGGTTCAACAAGGAAAGCGAGAATCGCACCGATCTGAAAGGCGATGAAGTCGCCGCGCTGATGGGCGGCAAGACCCGTTTCGGCAATCGCTGGGTCCACCTGTCGCCCGACGAACAATGGGCCATCATCGAACGGCTCGAAGCGGTCGAGAGTGAGACAGAGGACGCCGATTTCCGCGCATGGGTCGGCGCAACCTATGAACTGACGCCGGAGCAGGCCAAGGCGGTGGCGAACGCGCATCTGCCCGCAGGCTATGGCCGCTTTGGCGACACCGCGACGCGTCGGCTGATCGACGCGCTGCGCGATGGCGAGAAGGACGGACGGGTGATCGTCTATAGCGAGGCGGTGGAACTGGCCGGACTTGGCCATCACAGCGATTTTCGCGACGGCGTGATCCATGACGCCCTGCCTTATTATGGCGTCGCGCTGGAACGACACATCATGCCGGGGACAGGAGAACCATCCGATCCGGAGGAAATGCGGGTCGGTCGCCTGACCAATCCGACCGTGCATATCGGCCTCAACCAGTTGCGCCGCGTCGTCAACGCGCTGATCCGCGCCTATGGCCCACCCGCCGAAATCGCGATCGAACTGGCGCGCGAATTGAAGCTGACCGACGATGACAAGAAGCAACGCAACAAGGAGAATAACGACAACCGCATCGCCGCCGAAAAACGATCCGAAAAGCTGCTGGCGATCGGCCAGCGCGATTCAGGTGCCAACCGCGCGCTGCTGAAATTGTGGGAAGAACTGAACCCGGCCAATGTGCTGGACCGACGCTGTATCTACAGCGGACAGCAGATTTCCATCGACATGCTGTTTTCCGCCGCGGTCGAGGTCGATCATATCCTGCCCTTCACCGCGACGCTGGATGACAGCAACGGCAACAAGATTGTCTGCACCCGCGAAGCCAACCGCGTGAAGCGCAAACAGTCGCCCTATGAAGCCTGGGGTCACACCGACCAATGGGACGCCATCGCCGCCCGCGCCGCCCAGCTACCGCGCAACAAGCGCTGGCGGTTCGAGCCGGACGCGATGGAAAAGTTCAAAAGTGAGGAGGGCTTCCTCGCCCGCCATCTGGTCGATACCCAATATCTGTCCCGTCTTGCCCGCGAATATCTGTCCACCCTTTATCCCGACAAGGGCGAAGGCAGCGGCCATGTGTGGGTGTCGCCGGGGCGGCTGACCGAAATGGTGCGGCGCAAATGGGGGCTTAACGACCTGTTGCCCGACCATAATTTCGGTGGCGGCGCGGACCAGCCCAAGAACCGGTTGGACCATCGCCATCACCCCATCGATGCCGCCGTGGTCGCGCTCGTCGATCGCAAGCTGTTGATGCAGATCGCCAAGGCTTCGGGTCAGGAAGGCGCGGAGGGGCGCGAACGGATCATCATTCCAGAACCCTGGGACGGATTCCGTGATGACCTGCGCCGCGTGGTCAACGCCATCATCGTCAGCCATCGCACCGACCATGGCACCGCGTCCAAGGCGGGCCTGCCCAAGGGCAAGGACGCCACCGCCGGGCGGCTGCACAATGATACCGCCTATGGCCTGACCGGGGAAACCGACGCCAAGGGCAACAGCATCGTCGTGCGCCGGGTGCCGATCACCAATATCAAGAAGCTGGCCGACATTGACAAGGTGCGCGACGCCGACCTGAAAGCCGCCCTCTACCAGCATCTTGACGGACTGGAGGGCAAGGCCTTTGAAAAGGCTGTGAGCGAGTTTGGCGACCGGGAATGGCACGCTTATCCCCGTATCCGCCGCCTGCGCATGGTCGAGCCGCTGACCGTCATCCCGATCCGCGACAGGGAAGGCCGTATCTACAAGGGCTATAAGGGCGATTCCAACTATCGCTATGATGTGTGGGAGTTGAAGGACGGCGCGTGGCAGGCCGAGGTCGTCTCCACCTTCGACGCGCATCAGCCCGGTTGGGCATCGGCCATCCGCGCCGCCAACCCGACCGCGCGCAAGGTGCTGAGCCTGCACCAGAATGACCTGCTGGCAATCGAGCGCGAAGGGGAAGCGCGCAAATTGATGCGGGTGGTGAAATTTGGCCAGAATGGCCAGATCACGCTGGTGGAGCCGCAGGAGTCCGGCGATCTTAAGAAGCGCGATGCGACACCGAAGGACGAGGATCCGTTCAAATATTTTGCGCCGACCTGTGGCGGCCTGAAAAAAGCCAAGGCCCGTCAGGTGCGGATCGATGAAATCGGCCGCGTCCTCGACCCCGGCTTCCCCGCCCGCACCGCGCGCCGCAAGACCCGCAAACCGGGCTGAACCGAACCAGAGGGGGCGCACAGCCATGGACCGGATCGTGGACATCGAAACCGACGGCCGGCACCTGTCCGCCCTGCGCGGCTTCCTCATCGTCTCGCAGGACCGCGCGGAAGTGGGCCGTGTACCGCTCGACGATGTCGCGGCGGTGATCGTCCATGCCCATGGCGTCACCTGGTCCACCAACCTGATCGTCGCGCTGGCGCAGCGCGGCGCGGTGATGCTGCTGTGCGGCACCAATCATGCGCCGGTCGCGGTGTGCCTGCCGCTCGATGGGCACCATGCCCAGAACGCCCGGATGCGCGCGCAATGGGAGGCGGGCAAGCCGCTGTCCAAGCAATTGTGGCGGCGCATCATCATCGCCAAAATCCGCTGGCAGGCCGCCGTGCTGGAGGCGAACGGGGTATCCGCCAGCGCCTTCGACCTGCTCGCGCGGCGCGTGGGATCGGGCGACCCCGACAATGTCGAGGCGCAGGCGGCGCGGCGCTACTGGCCGCTGCTGATGGGTCAGGATTTTCGCCGCGATCGCGATGCCGATGGCGTCAACGCGCTGCTCAATTATGGCTATACCGTGCTGCGGTCCCTGTGCGCGCGGGCAGTCGTCGCATCGGGCCTGCACCCGTCGATCGGCGTGCATCATGCCAACCGCACCAATGCGATGGCGCTGGCCGATGACCTGATCGAGCCGTTTCGTCCGCTGGTCGATGCGCTGGCGCTGCGTCTGCTTGCCCATGGCATGGAAACCGTGACGCCAGAGGCCAAGCGCGCCTTTGCCGGACTGATCGCGCTCGACCTGCCCGGCGCCGATGGCACAACGACGGTGGCGGGCGCAGCGAACCGCGCCGCCCAGTCGCTGGCCCGCGCCTTTCAGAGCGGGCAGGCCAACGACCTGGTGATGCCGACGCCGCCATCGGCGCTGGAACTGGCGGGGCTGGACGCGCTGCTGACATGAGCGCGACTCAATTGAGCGGATATCAGCTGATGTGGATTTTCGTCATGTTCGACCTGCCCGTCACCACGAAGGAACAGGCCCGCGCCGCCACCAAATTCCGCGAATTCCTGCTCGATGAGGGCTTTGAAAAGAGTCAGTTTTCGGTCTACGCTCGCTTTTGCAACGGCAAGGAACAGTTTGAAACCTATATGCGGCGCGTCGAGTCGCATCTGCCAGACCGAGGCGACGTCCACATCCTCAGCTTCACGGACCGACAATATGAAAATATCGTGCGATTTTCAGGACAGCGGCGCAGGCGGCAACGGAAAAACCCCGACCAGCTTGCGCTATTCTGATGATTCGCGCGCATTTTTTAGCGATGGATGGACTGTTATCTCGTTTTCCTTCAACGAGATAACAGTCCATCCCATAGCCGTTCAGAGATCACGGTCCAGCGGCAACATGGATGTCCTGCGGGCGTCCACAGGGCCTCATAGCCGTTCAGAGATCACGGTCCAGCGGCAACGTCGTCACAATGCCTGCGCGCCAAAGCGGCCATAGCCGTTCAGAGATCACGGTCCAGCGGCAACGATAGACCGGCTGCACCCAATCCAGATCGACATAGCCGTTCAGAGATCACGGTCCAGCGGCAACTGGTGCTGGGTGGCGCAGTACAGGGGCTGGCATAGCCGTTCAGAGATCACGGTCCAGCGGCAACGCGTCCAGCCCCACCCCCATCATCTTCGTCCATAGCCGTTCAGAGATCACGGTCCAGCGGCAACGTGTAACCGAGAAGCATAAAACCGGCTTACATCATAGCCGTTCAGAGATCACGGTCCAGCGGCAACGATACACGATTTGAGCCGTGCCGGATAGCGATCATAGCCGTTCAGAGATCACGGTCCAGCGGCAACCCTAAGAAGCCCGGTCTTTATTATATGAAGATCATAGCCGTTCAGAGATCACGGTCCAGCGGCAACACATCAATTCTATTGTGCGCCGATAACAGTATCATAGCCGTTCAGAGATCACGGTCCAGCGGCAACCGCGGCATGCGCGGCAAGTTCGACGAGTTCATCATAGCCGTTCAGAGATCACGGTCCAGCGGCAACGTGTGAGCCGTGCGAGGCCGCCCACCACAGATCATAGCCGTTCAGAGATCACGGTCCAGCGGCAACTGAAGATCGTGCCGGGCGCAGCCTCCGCCATCATAGCCGTTCAGAGATCACGGTCCAGCGGCAACTCAGGACGATTTGCTGCCCGGCGAATATCCATCATAGCCGTTCAGAGATCACGGTCCAGCGGCAACGGAGGGCGATCCGGCTTCTATTTCCACGGTATCATAGCCGTTCAGAGATCACGGTCCAGCGGCAACAAGCACGCGGACAGATTGAAACGGCCCAAGATCATAGCCGTTCAGAGATCACGGTCCAGCGGCAACGAAGCCACCCCGGCACCGTATTTCGGCGCCATCATAGCCGTTCAGAGATCACGGTCCAG
>NZ_JBMDKQ010000035.1:0-19606 GCF_057809795.1 Sphingobium sp. FG125 | reverse complement strand
CTACCGGCCATCATAGTCGCCGCTCAACCGGCCATCGTAGTTGTCGCCGCGCACCGGTCCCCATGTTACGATCGAGCCGTTTGAGATTGTGAGCACTGGAGACGGCGCGCACGAGGTTGCGGCCGCCTTTCCGGGCATGACCGATTTTCTCAACTTCGATCATGATGACCCGGCATAGTCGACTGCCTATTCCGGGAGCTCCGCCTCGCGCAGCACACGCATCACCTCCCGAAACACCCCTTCGAAGGGGGGCAGATCGCTCATCTGTTGTTGCAAACGTCCCGTCCAGAGCGTGCCTAAGCGCTTTTCCTTGTCGGCAATGGCGGCGGTTACGCCATTCGGCGAGCGTTTCCGAAGGGCGAGCTTTTGGGTGAACTCGCCGAGATATTCCGCTGGTCGGATGTCACGTTCCTCGAGCAGATTCCAAAGATCGTAGAGATCACGCGGCTCAGTGCGAGCCTTGTCCGATAGGGCCGCCAGCTTCTCGATGAAAATCTCCGCCAGACTGTAGGCCAGAATGGTCGGGCCTTCCGGCAGGTCAGCAAATTCGTCGAAGGTCCGCAGGATCGGGCGCTCGGCCAGCGGAAAGCAGAACACTTCGTTTATCGTGATATCGACTTTTACGTCGCTACGCGCGGGCAGGGGGCCTTTGTAACTCAGATAAAAGGTGTGGGTGTTCTGATGGCCGTGCCGGTCTGGCCGGTCGTAGGTCATGTTGATCCCTGACGCCGCCTCGACGATGGCAAAGATCTCGTCCAGGCCGGAGAGGATAGCGTCCAGCTCGATCGGCTTGATCAGCGAATAATCGAGATCCTCGGAAAAGCGGTAATTCTCGAACCAGCAGCGGCGCAGTGCTGTCCCGCCCTTGAAGGCGAGAAATTCGCGCAGAGGATGCTGGGCCAGACCGGTCAGGAACCAGGCCAAGCAATAGTCGCGTTCGATCACCGCCTCGGGCACGCGGCGGCCGCGCGGTTTGAGAAGGCCGTTGGCGATACGGGAGAGATCGCGCTGGGGAATCATCAACTGCTCCGGATTATATCGAGTTCGTCGGGCTCGACGTTGAGTCGGATGCGCCATCGTGCCAGCATCCGGCCCTCATTGGGGAACAGGGGATCGAGACGCTGATAGGTCGGGGTCAGCCGCGCGCGCAGCGGCTCCAATGCGGCCGCATCGGCCAGTCCGTAGAATTCCAGCAGATAGCCCAGGCGGCGTATCACCGCGCCGACACCGAGGCGAAGCGCGTAGTCGATCATCAGTTCGACCCGCAGCGTATCGCGCTTCATCCAGAGCCCCTTGGCGACCTCCGTGACGCCGCCGACATATTGGGGATGGTCGAGACCATCGATGATGGTCCGCTCGGGATCGCTGATCCTCACTTGCTCTTCGGATGTGATCCAGATCTCGGTCAGGCCGAAGAAATCCTTTGGTTTGACGTCGACGAAGCGGAACTCATACCCGTGGATGTGCTGCGGGCGCAGCCGTTTGGCGCAGGAGACGATGATCGCCAACTGCGGTTGGGTGACCATGCGGTGCAGCTCGAGGGCGCTGCCGTGGGAGATGAAGTAGGGCGCGTCGCCAACCAGAGTCCTCGCGATGAGGTAGGGATCGCTCACATGCTCTGTGTCGCGGCCCCGCTCGAAGGGCACCAGATTATAGAGGCCTGGCTTGAGGCGCGTGACGATGCCGCGCGCTTCGGTGTTGGCAACGAGGCTGCGTGCCGATGACGGGCTCAGACCTGTGATCTCTGTGACGTCGGCGAGCGAAAAGATCGGCTGACGGCGTTCGTTGAGTTCGACGATCAGCTGGGCGGCCCGAGGTCCAAGCGTCTTGAGATTATATCCTTCGCGCAATTTGAGCCTCTGTGAGCGATGTCCGGCGCGTTCGATATAACGGTGATTCTACTACCTGGCAAGTTTGTCGCATTCTGCGGGACGGGTCGCGCGCATAGTATATATTCGGCAGGCTCGAGTTGCACCCCTCGTGGTTTATCAGTCACGATCAATGACCGGCCAAGCCGAACAAATGTGCCGGTTCTTAAACCAGGAGGCGATCGCCGGACCCGTTTGTCGCAGAGGGGCTACAGCACAAAAGACCGATTCCCAGTCACCGGGAGCGGCTGCGTTCCTGAGGCTTGGGCTCGCGACCGGGACGAGGGTTGGGGGGCATAGCTGGGTCGCGGCCGCGGACCACATCCTGCCTGATGCTGGGGGCGGCATCCTTGACTATTGCCGGTCGGATGTTCCGCCCCGCCGCGATATGCGCATCGAGCTGCGTGCGGGCGACTGTCATCACCCGCGCAACCGCCTCGGGATTGTCGAACAACGTCCGTCGGATTACCGCTTCCATCACGCGCATCTGGCTATCGGCCGCACGATCGTTCGGCGTGCTGCCACGATCGCCGCGCCGGGCATCCGGTCGTTCCAGCCCACTGCCGTCGCTCTGGCGGTCCATCCCGGTTGACCGACGGACGACATCGACTTCACGGGCTGCCATGGGCGCGATCGTATTGCGGCTCGTCTCCCCGCGCAGCCGGTCGAGCTCCTGGAGATCGCGATCATTGGGCTTGTAGCCACGGACCTCGAGCCTCTTTTGACTAGCCTCGATCCAGACCGATCGCCGAAATTCTTCCGAGCCCGTGACGTGAATCCGATCCCAGTTACGGTGTTGCGCGATCGCCACCAGATCCTTGACGACCTCCTGGCTCTCCGTTGCTGTGACCAAGCGCCGCCCCTGATCGCGAAACGCAGGATCCTTTGCTTGCGCCGTCGTGAAAAAGGCGGGCTCGCCCGACCACTTTGCCTTGTCGGCATAATAGCGCTTCCGCACGCTATCCGGCACATCGCCCGCCTCGAGGGAATGCACCTTGGGCGCACTTCGTGACGCACCGACAGCGCCGGCATGACCAGGCGCTTCAGTGGGAGCATCCTTTGGTCCTCCGGGCGCAGATTTTTCCGGCGCAGCCGCCCCAGGTGCCGACGTCTTGCGTCGTTCGGCGTCATCCATGCCAACGCTGTTGGCAATGGTCCGGGTCGTACCGGGTTGCTTGGAATCATTCTCTGCCATGGTCACGCCTCTCGGTCACAAATGCTGGAGATTGGGCGCCGGCACCCACGGGTTCGAGAACGGCCCGGGCCGTCATCGCCGTGACAAAAGCGATAGCGGCCTGTTCGTCACCGGGCGGTGGTAGATCCACCATGTCGCCCAGCACCAACATGTCATCGGTGATTTCGGCAAAGCCCGACAGTTCATCACCGGTGAGCGCGCGCATGCCAGGTTCCGCCCGCTCTGTCGGCGCGATCGCCGGACCGTCGCTCAACAAGGCTGCCTTCTTCGCGCTAAGGGCTTGTGCCAAAGGATCACTGCTGCTCGCCTCCCCTGCCAATTCGGTGGGCGACGACACGGCGTTGATCGCGATTGGACGGGGCGCGACCTTGGGTGGGTCACTGATCCGGCTCGTGAAGCGCTTCGAGCGAAAATACTCGATCTTGCGACCTCGAACCGGCGGAATGCCGCCGCGCATCAGCAGAAGCTCGCCCTTGGGCATCTGCATCAATTCCTGCGGCATCATCAGCGCACGGCGCTGGTCTGATTCTGATATGCTGCGATTGGCGAGCAGGCCATGAATCGTCCGGCTCTTCGATTTGACGTTCATCGTCAAATAGCCAAGCCGCTCGGAGAGTTCGTTGGCGACCTTCAACTCCTTGGGCGTGAACACGATCTCCAGTCCGCAATTGGCGATGATCTCGTCGGTAACGTCAGCGCCATAGATACCGCGGGGCTGGGATCGGCTCTGGATGACTGGCAACAGGCGAAGCCCGTAGCCTGCAACGTAGGAAAAAGCCGATGCGATGACCGGCGCCTTGCCGAGGCGGGCGAATTCGTCGAGCAGAATGAGCACCGGCACGCGGCCGCCATTCTCAGGCAGTTCCCGCGTATTCAGATCGATCAGCTGCTGGAGGAAGAGGTTATACACGGGCGCGATGCGGTCGATATTGTCGGGCGACACCCCAAGATAGATCGATATCCGTTCGCGCCGGACCTGCCGCAGATCAAAATCGGTCTCCGACGTTGCGGCATCGACATAGGGATTGAGCCACAGATTGAGCTTCGAAGTGATTGTCTGTTTGATACCGGAGAAGGTGTTGTCCGACGCGGAGGTGAAGTCACTCAGCGCCGACACACAGGCCTGGCTCAGCCGCTGGCCGCGCCGCTGGGCCTCTTCGACGACCTTCGGCAGTTCGACCTTGGGGTCGCCCGTCGTCAGTCGCCGATAGATTTCGCCAATCGTGAAGGGGAGGGCGGGATTGGCCGCGACGAGCGCGCCGACGCCGACAAAAGCCGCCCGCGCGGCTTCCGCCCAGAACGGATCAGCCTTTTCCGGGGCCGGAAACAGCATGCCGCCGATCTTCTGCAGTTCATTGATCACATCGGTGTCGTCGAGCCGGTCGATGAAGCTCAAGGGATTGTAGCGGGCGCTCCGGCCGTCGGGATCGAGTGGGTCGAACAGATAAACGGCCTGGCCATGCCGTTCCCGGAAACCTGCGGTGATGTCCCAATTCTCGCGCTTCACGTCGAGCACCACCACCGAGTCTGGCCAACTCAGGAGATTGGGGATCACCACGCCCACGCCCTTGCCGGCGCGCGTCGGCGCCTCGAGCAGGACATGCTCGGTGCCGCCGAAAACGAGATAGCGGCCGCCCTTCTGCCCGACGATGATCCCACTGTTGCTGCGCAGCTGTTCACGCCGGATTTCGCTTTCACGCGCGAACCGTGCCTCGCCATGGAGCGTGCGCCCTCGCTTCAGGATGATGAGCAGGATGACGAATGCGATGGCACCACTGACCAACGCACCGCGCGCCAGCCACAAATGCAGGAGCGGATCGCCGCGGTAATACCAGAGCCAGACGGGTATCGCCGAGATCTGCATGCGCGGGCCGATCTGGTTCAGGCCGACGAGGGCGACCAGCACCGCGCACAGGGCGCACGCCAAAAAGGTCACCGCGAGCATTGCCGCAACAATTGCAACCTTAGTGAGCGGTCGTGCGTCCGACAGCCGGATCAAAATACACCTCCTCGACTTCGAATTTTCCGGCGCGCTTGCGGGTCTGGACGACGACGTCGACGAGCATGTGCAAGAGCCCACGGATATCGTCGCGGGCCAGATCGCGTCCGCCCTCGGATTCCTTCACCAGCAAGGTGAGCTGCTCGAACGCACCCATCGCCGAGCCGGCATGGACCGTCGTGATCGAACCTGGATGGCCCGAGTTGACGTTGCGCAGGTAAAAGAAGGTGGTGCCGTCCCGCAGCTCCTGCAAGAGGATGCGATCGGGCCGCATGCGCAGCGCACTCTCGAGCAATTGCTTGGGGCCGACCTTCGCCAGCCCCTGTCGCTCGCTCGAATAGACCATGTGCACGACATTGCGATGCTCGACGACGAGCTCGCGCGTATCCTCGATCGTGAGCAGCCGCTCGTCCGGCGGGATCAGCTGGATCAGCGCCTTGGCAAAGGTCGTCTTGCCCGAGCCGGTCGCGCCGCTCACCAGAATGTTCTTGCGGGCGGCAACGGCCGTTCGGAAGAAAGCTGGCCAATCGCCGGCATCGCGCTGCGCGATCAGCTGCGCATCGACTTCGCCAAGGCCTTGCGCGGCGGCGCGCGTGCCCGTGAACAGCCCCGAATCTGCGAGCTGGTCGATCGCAAGGGTTACGCGCGAAGGCTTGCGGACAGTGAAGGACGGCGCGCCAGTCGGCGTCACCGAGGGAATGACGATTTGACAGCGCTCGCCCCCTGGCAAGATGGTCGAGCAGATCGGCGTCTCCGCATTCACATCCTGCCGGGTGAAGCTTGCCGCTGCGACGGCGAGCGTCGCGAGCCATTCGCTATCGAGCTCGGCGACATTGTGCCAATGCCAGCCCAGATGGTCCTCGATGCCAACCTCGCCGGGCTTGTTGATGACAAGCTCCGTCACCTCGACCGGCTCCAGCAGCGGCAGGATCGGCGCGAGATAATGGCGCAGAACAGCGGTATCGCTCATCCTCAGCGCCGCAACTCGAGATTGTAGACGTCGGCGAAGTTGAAGTCCTTGGCCACGAATATCCCGACCTCCTCGCCCTGGTTCTTCTTCAGCACCGGACGGATGTTGATGCTGTTCTGGAGCGCGATGCTCGCCCCCTCGCTCGGCGTGCGCGTCGTGTTGTTGAAATTGTTGTTCCCGCCGGAGACGGACTGCCCCGCGATATAGGCGGCGTCGTCGACCAGCGAGAGTAGCAGTGCGCTACCGAAGCGCGCCCAGAAGAAGGTGTCCACGGACCCTGCGATGCCTGCGCGGCCAAGGGCATCCGACCCCGGCGAAGCCAGGTCGATGCGCACGCCCTGCGGCGTGACGGCGCGCGTCCACAGCACGAACAGGCGGTTCTGCCCTTGCTGGATGCCGCCGTGATATTCGCCGAGGACTTTGGTGCCCTTCTCCATCAGCACGACGCGGCCGTTCTCCGAATAGACGTCGCGCGGGATCAGGCACGAAGTGTACCCTGGCTGCGCCGAATTCATGGCGGTCTGCAGAATGCAGGGAATCAGCGTGCCGGCTGTGACGAGATAGTTGCGATTGGGCAGCATCGAGGCGCGTGCCTCGCCAACGGCCGAACTCTGACGAAGTGCATCGAGCGCATTGGGCGCGCTGCGGGCGGCCGGATCGGCCGAGCCGTCGCCAGCTGTGCCCGCATTGCCGGTGTCGGGGCCAGCCCCGTTAGAACCCGCTGGAGCTTGGAGCGCGTCGCGGCCGCCATAGGCGATCAAAGTTGAACGACGCGCCTGATCGGCCAGGTTCTGGCGCGTGTTCTGCGCTGCCGCCGCTGGCTGCGCTCCGGGTTGTAGTGCCGGTACGATCTGTCCATCTGGGCCAACGGTCGGCGGAGGATTAAGGACAGGCGCGTTGGGGTCAGCGCCCACGGCGCCGAGCGGCTTGGGTTTCGCTGCGACAGCATCATAGGCGACCGTTTCGCGCGCCGCGAGATCGGGTCGTTTGGCCATTGCCTCGGGCTTTCCCATCAAACTCGAGCCCGTCTTGCTCGGTCCCGAATTCACCCACAAAATGCCAAGCACCATCGCCGTCCCGGCGAAGATCAGGGCGGTATTCCGCTTTGCCGGCGTCATCCCACCGATCGGATCGATACCGCGTTCGCGGATGATTTCGTCGCGTTCAGGTGTTGGATCGCCCTGCGGGCGGAGAGGGGCCTCGGCCGCAATCTCGTCCATCGCACTCACTCCTTCGGGTCTTGTATGGTGCGCTCGACATGCGGCGATGCGGTGTTGGTGCCGTGATCGACGCCATAAGGTGTCGGCGCGAGATTATAGATGCAAAGCACCTCCCGGTTCCGGCGCAGGCGCAGTTGAGCCGCCACGGCGTGGACGACTACGAACTCGTCGCGGACATCGAACGGGACCAAGGACTCCGAGTCGTCCGGTCGCACCAAATAGATCGCCGGGATTTCATGGTTGCCGGGGAAACGCAGGACCGTGAACTGGCCGTTGTCGGAGATCTCCGACGGCTGAAGATCGCTGGCACCCTGGACCTTGTAGTTCAGATTGCGCGGTCCATCGATGACGCCGTGGTCAAGGGCGCCCCGAACGGCACTCGCCTGCAGCACGGCAACGCGCTGCGCCTCCTGGGTGGCGCGCATGCGAGCGGCGCGATCGGCTTCATCGCGCGGGTAGCGAAACCGCACCTGGAAGAATGTGTCGCGGCTCCCGCTGCTGATCGGTCCCCGGCGTGCTGTTAATTCGAAGGCGTAGTTGCGCAGCTCGCCGCCGCGATTGGTCGTGACGATGAGGTTGGTCGGTCCCGCCCGCTCGCGGGGCTTCAGGAACAGGATATGTCCGGCAACCGCCACTTCCCATGAGATGGTGTCGCCAAGCGCAACATGTTCGATCGTCTCATCGGCGCCGAGCACCACCTGGGTCGCCGTCCGAAATGTGCCGACGATCCGGTAGACCTGTGTCTCCTGATATTCGACGAACTTCACGCGCGGATCCGCCGGGCCACCGCGCGGGGTGTCCTCCGCGAGGGCAGGTGTCGCAATTATGGCGAGAAGACTCGCGATGGAGAGAAGGCGCTTCACCGCACCACCTCAGGGTCCGCGCGGTAATTCTCGACCTGGAAGCCCAATGGATTGCGATAGCGGTCGCCCTCCGCCATCGGCGCATTCGTGTATCGGAAGGTGACGGTCGCGATCCAGTCGCTGCTCTGCGTATCGGTGTCCGTCTGCACCTTCCGCGTGAAGCGGACGTTGGCCACACGATCGTTAATGAAGGCGATATTGCGCACGCGGGCCTGGACGACCGCACCCTTGCCCCAGACGACCTGTGGGCTCGCGGGGTTGTTCGAGCTGAAAAACCTGCCCCAGCGCTGCTGCTCGCCTGGTTCGGACAGGATGGTAACAGCGCGAAAATTCTCCTCGGCCGCCGCCGGCAACCAGCTCTCCCTCGCCCTGACATATTGTGCGAGGAAGAATTTCGTGACCGCCTCATCATAGCGCATCGGCTTCTGGGTGAGGGTAGTCTGCACATCAACCGCGCCCGTCGTCTGATTGACGCGAATGATGTACGGCATGACCGTCTTCAGCGGGGCAAGGCCCGCAAGTGCGAAGCCCTCCGCGGTCGCGGCAAGCAGCGCCAAGCCGGCCACGACCCAGGCGATGCGTTCGGATCGCAACGATTTGCGCTGACGGTCCTGATCCCAGGATCGGGCATGCCCGAAATAGAGTTCGGCGTCCTTGGCCGGCACGCCTTCGGTCTGGCTCCGCATGATCAGCAACTCCTAAAGATGCCAGGGATCGCGCGCGCGGACGTTTTCTCGGGACGGGAGGCGGGAACGGGCGGGGGCGGCGTGCCGGCATCAACGGGCTGTTTGATCTGCGGCACGGGCGGCGGGGCAGGGGGTGCCACAATTGCCGGGAGCGGCGAGCCCGGCAGAACGCTCCCGTATATGTTCACCTCGCGCAGATGTTTGCCGTTGCACACGGGTAGTTTCTTTGGCCCCGATGCCCCTTGGGCGAGTGACGGGATCAGTGCGATGACGACGGCTGATCGCCGGAGCGCGCGGACTATCGTGGTTGTTCTCGTCAAAGGGGCTTCCTTCCTCATGCGCGGCTCACCGAACCACCGCGCTGGGCGGCACGTTCGAGATTGCGACTGTTGCGAGCGCTGCGGCGTTGCTGGAACGGTGCCGCCATGGTTCCCCAGGCCGAGCCGGCAAAAGCGCCGACGCCGGCCGCAGCGCCCCCCGCAATGCCGGTCGCGATCGACGGGGCCTGAAAGAAGAATATCGTCCCAAGGAAGATGTAGACCGCAAACAAGACAGCGCCGATCGTCACGTCCGGCGTGCCTTCGGCCGCAGTCAGCGCCGTGGCACCAAGATCGGTGATCAGAGCAGTGATTGCGATGATCACCGCCATTAGGACGATGTAGTTGAATACCTGCCCGAGCCATCCGTAGAAGAGGCGACGCGTGGTTTCGAAGAGCGATAACGCTATGAAGATCGGACCAAGCGCGATCACGATGGCGAGCGCCACCTTCGCGAACACGGTTATCGCAAATCCGATTGCTGCGGAGAGGCCCGCCAATCCGTAAATCGCCACCGCCAGCGTGAGTAGAACGAGCTTCCACGGATTAATGTCGAGATAGGTCGCGGCTTCGGTTCGGATGATCAAAACGAGGGAATCTACCTGACCAAAATAATCGTCGAACACCGAACCGACGCTAGTGATGGTCTTGCCCGCCAGCGCCTGTGAGATGGCGTCCGGCATCCCATGAAAGAGCGGATTCGTGATCCACTCGGAGTAGGCGACGGTTGTGGCTGCAACATAGAGGAGGCAGAGCTTCACCATCCGGTACACCAGCTCGCCCCAAGGCTCGCTGACGATACCGCGCATCACCATATAGCCGAACAGCGCGATGTAGATGACCAAGCCAAGCGCCAGCGGTCCCCGCACGACATCGATGACGTTGTTGAGACGCTCGTTCAGGAAGAGATCGAGCTTCCCGTCGATGTTGGTGTAGATATCCGCGAAGAGTGTGGACGCCATGGCCAATTCCCCGCCTATTTGTGACCCAGCGAACGCTCGAGTTTGTCGGCGTTTTCGACGTCTTTCGCGTTGCTGCACTCCTGGGCGTCGGTGTGCGTGCCATTGGCGCACGCAGCGAGGATTTCAGATCGCAGCTTGGTGTCAGATTTCAGGTCCGCCTTACCGGTAGGCTGCCCACAACCGGTCATGATGATGACAGCCATGATTGGGACGAACGCAGCCATCCGCTTCATGGTCGGCGGCCCAGGCTCTGCTCCAGCTTGGCGAGCCCGGCCTCGTCATCCCGTTGGGAGCGCAACCTGGCCTCAGCAGATTGCCGCATTTGAAGCGCCTGAAGCTGCACCGCGTCGTTCTGAATGTGGGCATTCTCCACGCCGACACGGGCTTGGATATCCATCACGTCCTTCGCGTCAGACGCAGTGTCCAGCGACGAGCGCAGTTCCTCAAGACCCGTCGTTCGCTGGGCGGTGACGCCATATGCTGCCTCGGCAATCGCCGCGTCACGCGCTGCCATTTCGCCATTGCGGGAGATTGAATCGCGGCTTGAACGCTCGAAAGCGGTCGCGTCAGGGCGGAGCGCAGGAAGATCGACCCGGTAATTGCTGCGAATCCGATCTGCGGAAGATCCAAGACTGCCTAGGCCTGTCGTGTCCGAAGACATAAGGCGCTGAATGTCCCGTGCTTCGCTTGGCAAGAGGTGACGAACGGCGTCGGTGTTCAGAGACGAGGCAATCTGATTGACGTTCGTCAGCTTGTTGACGCTGTTGAACATGTCGGTGGCCTGGGAAATCTGCTGCTTCCCCTGTTCGATCATGGACAGGGTGTTCTTCACCGTCGAGAGCGTCTGCAGGAACGTGCTGGAATCATAGACCGGGATGCCCTGCGCGAACGCCGGCACCGAGATCGCCAATCCGCCGACAACCGCCAGCGCTCGAATTGCTCTCATGACCTTATCCTTTCCTTCTGGTGGTGGCACGGCGGCGCTCGTGAAAGACGGGCAGCCATTGGCTGGGATAGTCGCCATGTTCGCGGCGAACCTGATCGAGGATTCCGACGGTTTCGGTGGTGCCCGAGAGCACGGCCAGCTCGTCGGACAGGCCGCCGAGATCCAGTTCCACCACGATGGAATCGTGACCCTGCTTGACCAGAAACCGCCGGCTTTCGGGGATTAGATCGTTTCTGATGAGCTTGAACTCGGCGCGGGTGAGGCCGAGTCCATCGATATAATCAACCTCCCGGCCATGGGGGTTGGGCAAGAGGATCTTGGTGGCGACCTGCTCCATGATGCTATGCGAGATGTCCGATCGCAGAGCGTCAGCCGGGCTTTGCGTCCCGAACACCAGAAAGGCATTCTGCTTTCGGTAGGTCTTCAGGCCATCCTGCGCGAAGGCGCGGAACGCATCATCGCCCAGCGCCTTCCAGAACTCGTCGATATCGATCACGAGGCGACGGCCATCTAGCAGCGCATCGATCCGATGGAACATGTACATCATCAGCGGCGCGCGGATCTCGGGATTGTCCAGAAAATCCGTCATGTCGAAACCGATGAATCGGGCCTCGAGAGTCAACTCATCCCGGTCATTGTCGAACACCCAACCAAGTGCGCCGCCGCGCGACCATTTCTCAAGCCGAGCGCCTATCCCTTCCGGATCGCGCTGTCCGAGCAATTGACGAAGCGCAAGAATGGACCGCTCCTTCGGGGGAAGGCGTCCGATCGAGAGTATGCCCTCGTCGATCATCCTCTCCTGCGTGACGCCGAGCTGTTTGCCCGATGGGGTCACCAGATGACGGATCAGCCTGCCGAGGAAAACGATGTTGCCCGGGGTCTGCTCAAGCGCGCGCAGCGGTGCAAACCCGGTCGGCACCCCATTGCGCAGCGCCAGATAGGTGCCGCCGGATGACCGCACATAGATCTCGGCCCCTCGGTCCTTGTCGATGAAGATCTGCTGCGCACCGGTTTTCTCCAGCTGCGCCATCAGGAAATTCTGGACGACGGTTTTGCCGCCGCCCGACGGGCCGATAATCAGCGTGTGGCCAAGATCGTTCACATGGAAGTTGAAATAGAAGGGAGACTGAGCCGCGGTCTTCATCAACGCGATCGCGGCGCCCCAATGATTGCCATCGGGCTTGCCAGCTGGGAAAGTGTGGAATGGCGAGAGCGCAGCAAAATTGCGTGACGTGATAGCCGCAGGCCGCGCACGCCATGCGAAGTTGCCAGGAAGCTGCGACCAGAAGGCGGCCTCCAGCGCCGGACCCTCCCGAGCGGCAACCAGACCCGCGTCGGCAAGGGCGGCCCGTGCGGTCGAGAGATTTTCGGCCAGGCGTTTTTGATTTTCACCGAAAACCGCGAGCGAGAAATGATGTTCGCCCAGGACAAAGCGATTGCTCTGAAGATCATCGGCCGCGTCGGCCAGCTCAAGCGCTTGGCTCGCAGCGGCATCTTCGGTCGATGCCATCTGGTTCTGCCGACGGCGCAAGCGCTCCGAGGCCCGCGCTTTGCCCATGAACGCGAAGGACTGTGTGACGACGAACGCGAAATCCTGGCTGAGGAGCGCGTTCATCTGTCCTGGCCGCGTCATGGCCGGATATTCGCGGATCCCGAAAAGGCCGACGAACCGGCTCGTGTCATGCGCCCGCACCTCGGCCGTCTCGCGACCGAAGATCACCCGTTCCCCATAGATGGCGGAGCCGAGATGGCCTCGGACCAGGGGCACCCTGCCAGCGCGGCCCATCATCACCAGTTCGAGCACCTCGAGCGGCTGCGAGAACATCAGGCCATTATGCTCGTACAAGCGGAGGCGTTGGGGCCGGCAGCGTGCGAGGAGCTTCTCAATGTCACGCGCTTTATCCTCGAAGCGCGCAAGCTCGTCCTCGTCGACTTCAGTTCCCTCCTTGCGTGCCGATGCTAGACGTCGAAGCAGCACGCCGGTACGATCGGCCGACCCAACGGATGGACGCATGATGAGCGTCAGGTAGAGCTCGTTGACGAACATGCGCTTGGCGGTCACCCGCGCGCGGTATTTTGCATCGAGATCGGCCGCAAAGGCCGAGCGAAACTCGCCTTCGGGATAGTCCGTGATTGGCCGGCGGACGATATGGGTCCAGATCGCGATGCGATCGTCGGCGATGTTGCGCAACGTGCCGTTGAGCTTTTCGTGCCAGTCGTTGAGATGGGTTGGGTCGGCGGTCTCGAATGCGAGGCCGTCGAGCTTGAACATCATCATGAGGTCGCGCCCGTCGAGCGCAATGACGCTGTCGTCGATATGCCGCGCATAAGGGAGATAGCGCGCGGGGTCCGCCTCGTTCTTGAGGATCCGCCACGGCGTCCGGGCGGCAGCGCCGCCCAACGAGTTGGCCCGACTAGCCATGTGCAAAGCCCCGGCGTTTCGCCCCCTCGACCGGCAGGGGGGAGTAGGAGCTGCCGCCCCACCATCCCCGGTTGCGGCAGCGTGCCTTTGTCATTGTCCAGAGCCACAAGAGGCGAAAGGCGTTTGCGTCGTGTCGCACGATTAGCCTGGCTATGGCCAGAAAGGCTCCGGCTAGGGCGAAGGCGTAAAGCGGGTTGCCGGTGATGATGAGCGTCAGGCACGCCGCCAGCGCGATCGGCAGAGACGCTTCGATCGGAACGCCCAACCACATTGTCGGCCGGGTCACGGCCAGGAAGAGCGTTTCTTCCCTAAGCTTTTCGTCTTCCATCCCAGCGCACTCACGCGCCGCCAGTGATGGTATCGACGATCCACTGCGCGCTGAACACGATGAAGATGCCGACGATGACGGTGACCAGGAGCCCCAGGCTCGCTCGTCCGGTGAAGAACATGAAACCCACGATGACGACGGCGATCACCGCGATCGTTTTGGCAAACGTGCCGGTCAGCCAGGTCTTGATGTTCTCAGCCATCGAGGTGACGCCGTCGGCCGCCTGGGCATGGGCCGGATCGGTGAGCAGGAGCGATACCGCAATGACCGCGACAAACAATGCCAGATACTGCGCGAACGTGCGCCGGCGCGGCGTCAACCATATCTTGAAATTGGTCGCTAAGGCAGTCATTCGGCTTGTCCTTTCGGTGAACTGTTGGATGCTCCCCCAAAGACCATCAATGATGCCGTCTGCGCCCCCGCACTGGTGTCCCATGCCTCTAGGACACGCGGCGAGCGAACACCCGCCGAAGGTTGCGTAAATGAGGGTTCTGGCGTCACGCGCGCGGGCAAAGCGGCGGGTTCTGGGATCGCTCGACGCCTGATCGCTGGCACGACGACACTCGACGACGCATAGACGCGGCCGACATAGCCATTTCCAAACCCGCGGGAACGACTACCCGTGTTGTACATCGACATGGCGATCGCGATGGCCGCCTCTGTAGAAGGGCTGGAGCGCGCGACGCTGAGATAGTTGGAAGCCAGCACGCGTGCGGCTGCGGCGAGATTGCGGCAGGGATCGAAGGCGTCCTCGACCGACAGGCCAAGCCACCTGAGATTTGCACTGTTGATTTGCCCCAGGCCAAGATCGATGTTGTAGCCGCGGGCGATCAGCGATCGCGCGGCTGTGGCGGCGGACGCCCGATCGCCGGGATGTGGTGCAGCGATGCCCTTCGCATTTACGCCGATGGCGTAAGGGTTGAAATGACTCTCGGTGTGGACGACCGACACAAGCGTTTCGACCGCAACTGATGGTGCGCATTGCTGCGCCAGTCCGACCACGGTTGCGAGCTCGAGGATCACTGTGGTGTGGTCCCGGGTTCGCTGGGAGACACTGGTAAGCTTTCAATATTCGCAAGCGAATAGGATTGCTGCCGCCCGTCGGTGAACGTCATCACCACCCGGCGCCGCGAAGCGGAATCACGATCATAGACCTTGGTCTTCGCAACGCCGCCACCGGAGCAGCCGGGGAATGAACCGCCCAATGCCAGACGCTCCCAGAGCTTCACCATAGGCGGCACGCAGGCGGGGTACTGGGTCGCACCGCCCGGGTTCGAGAGGCAAAGCAAAACCTGGCAGCCCAGATCGTTGGCGGACGCAGGAGCCCCCTGGGCGGACATCGCCACGATCGGCACGGCAAGGGCAAGGCGCAGGCGCTGCATCTGATTTCTCCGCTTTTCAGCGCCGCTGCATTAAAATGCGCCGACCACTCTCCGTTGAAAATCACCTCTCTTTTGAACCCGGTGAGGCAATTTCGGGCAATCCCCCCACAAAGGGGGGAGGGGAGGTAGAAGGTCGTGCAAGACGGCAGGAATGCAGGGCGGCGTTGATCGCCAGCCGCCTCTTGAGCCTCAAGTCGGAGAGACGCGAAGCGCCAATTCGCTATCGTGGGGAGCGACGCTGCTAGACGAGCGCGTCGATGTTCAGATGTCCGTCTCGGACCGCGCGAAGCACGAGCTGGGTCCGGCGACGCACGCCATACCGCCGGCGCGCACCTTCGACATATTCATGGACAGTGTCGCGGCTCAGACCCAGAATCTGTCCGATTTCCCAGTCGCTCTTGCCCTGTGCCACCAGATCAATGCAGTCGATCTGGCGCGGGCTGAGCGCTATCGGGACGTTTGCCAGTTCATCGGGACCGAGAAGGGCTCGAGCCTGGTCGAACGCAACCGTGCCAATCAATCGAGCAGAGAGAAGGTCCGGGCCTGAGATCGTCTCGTCGCCTTGCCGCGCTACGGTAAACATCGCGTCAGGCTCATCGCGCATCCTGATCGGCATAGTAAACCCAGATGCCAGTCCATGCGCGCGACCCCGTTCAAGGATCGAAAGCTGGCGGGCATTGGGCGCGATATAATCGCCGATTTGATCCCAAGTGAGCCCGGACACGGTCTTGGCGCAGGCGACGTGTACGGGATCGTCAAGATGGAGGCGCGCGTCTATTACGGGGGTTGAGTAGCAACGGAACAGAAAACCTACATAAGGCAGCACGCCTCAAGGCCGCGGGCCATTCCGGAAGGGCGCGAAGTGGTGGTTAGCTGCCGTCCCTCCGACGCCCCTTGATCCAATTTGTTAGCGACCGAACACCCAAACCAACCGCTGCGGCTATCGCGATTGCCCCACCTAGCAGCGGCCAGTCTAAGCCTCTGTGGCATTCGGCATCTGGCGCACAGTCGCCGAGCGAACTCACGATGAAGACGACCCCGATGAGGGGAACACCGACAAAGGCCGCCATACCGCAGCCGATCTTTCCACCTAGCGTGCTGCTGTCCCGATACTCGCTCATGGGCTCGAAGCTATCGCTTTCCGCGACGTCCGCAATTGGGGCGGAAGCGGCCGTCTGGTTTTTCCAATAAACCCCGGTTTGATGCGAAGCGGGCCGGCGGTTACGATCGGACCGCTGGATGACCCTCAATCTCACATCTACCCATCCAGAAACCTATAGCCGGTAAACCCATCCTTCGATAGATTAATGAAAGAAGGAGCGGACGTCGATGCTGATCGGATATATGCGGGTGTCGACAGGCGAGCAAAATCTCGATCTGCAACGCGATGCGCTGGATCGTGCCGGATGCGGCCGGGTGTTCGACGACGTGTGCTCGGGCCGTGCGACCGAACGGGCCGGGCTCGACAAGGCACTCGACATCATGCGTGATGGCGACACCCTCGTAGTCTGGAAGCTCGACCGGATCGGACGGTCGCTACCCCACGTCGTTGGGCTGGTCGGCGATCTGCAGAAGCGCGGGATCGGCCTTAAGGTGCTGACCGGCGATATCGACACGACGACCGTTACGGGCCGGTTGGTGTTCGGTATTTTCGCGACCCTGGCCGAGTTCGAGCGCGATCTGACCCATGAGCGCACAATGGCGGGGCTGGCCGCGGCCAGGGCGCGAGGCCGTGCAGGTGGTCGGCCGCGGGTCATGACGAAGCAGAAGCTGAAGGCCGCGATGGCGCTGATGGCGGATCGCGACAATGCCGCACGCGATGTTGCGGTCCAACTCGGCGTATCAGTGTCGACGCTTTATGCCTATGTCGATGCGAAAGGTCAGCCGCGAGAGCGGGCCAGCGAATTGCTGGGCAAGCGCGGGGTTCAGCCTAAAATAGCAGCATAGGCCGAGCAGTGCCGGTCAGCTTTCTCTCGGACGAGCAGGCCCTGCGCTATGGTCGCTTCGTCGGCGATCCTACATCGGAGCAGTTGGCGCGCCATTTTTATCTCGACGATGCAGACCGGACGTTCATCGGCGCGCACCGCGGCGATCACAACAGGCTCGGCGTAGCGGTACAGCTTGGCTCTTTGCGGCTGCTCGGTACCTTTCTCGAAGATCCGGCACAGACACCGGCGTCGGTCACGCGGTTCGCAGGCAGCCAGTTGGCGATCGACGAGCCGTGCGAACGGATGGCGCAATATTGCGCGACCAAGGGACGATGGCGGCACGGCCCGCGCATCCGCGACCATTATGGCTACCAAGTTTTCTCCGATCCACGCATCGCGTTCCGATTGCATCGTTTCCTGTACGCGCTGTGTTGGACGGGCACCGATCGGCCATCGGCGCTCTTCGATGCAGCGGCGACGTGGCTGATTGAATGCAAGGTGCTGTTGCCAGGGCTGTCCGTCCTCGAGCGCGATATCGCACGAGTCCGCACACGGGTCGCCACGCACGTTCATCGCCGTCTCATCGACAGGCTGACGTCGGAGCAACGCGCCCGGCTCGACACGCTGGTCGCCGTTATTGGCGACGGGCGGCAAAGCCCGCTCGATCGACTGCGTGACGGTCCATACCTGCAAAGCGGCCCCGAGATCAGCCGCGCCGTTGATCGCCTTACCGAAATCCGCACGTTCACAGCGGGCTTGCCCGAACTTGATCGGGTGCCACCCGGCAAGGCGGTCGCATTGGCGCGATTTGCCGGTGCGGCGCGGGCGCAGGCCGTGGCCCGACTCCCCGACGATCGGCGCGCTGCCACCCTCGTCGCGTTCATCCGCACCCTCGAAGCGTCGGCCAGCGACGATGTCATCGACCTGTTCGACGTCGTGTCGACCCGAATGTTTTCCAACGCGCGCATCAACGCCAGGGATGCCCGGATGCGTTCGCTGCGTGATCTCGATGCCGCATCGCTCCGGCTTCGCGATGCCGGCGTTGTGCTGCTCGATGACAGCATCAGCGATGCGCAGGTGCGCGCGGCCGTGTTCGCGCTCGTCGATCGGACAGCGCTGACCGACGCCGTCGCACAGGTGAACCTTCTCGCGCGGCCGAACGACGAGAGCTATTTTGTCGAGTTGCGCCGGCAGGCCGGGACGATGCGCTATCTGCCGAAGATGCTGGCAGCGCTCGATCTTGCAGCCGCGCCCGCAGGACAGCCGCTGCTCGACGCGGTCGACCACTTGCGAAGGGTTCACAGGGGCGAGAAGCGCCGTGGACCGGCACCAACATCGTTCGTCCCCAAGGGGTGGGGGCGCCAGTTGAAGAGTGATGACGGTACATTCGATCTGACCGGATACCGGCTTTGTACGCTCGACCGGCTACGCCGCGCCATTCGCCGTCGCGACGTCTTTCCTGTTCGCTCGCTTCGCTACGCCGACCCGCGCAAAGGCCTGCTGACAGGAGCCGCCTGGGAAGCGGCGCGACCGACGGTATGCCGCACGGTCGGCGTGGCGGTCGCTGGCGACGAGGAGATCGCCAGGCTGTCCGCGCGGCTCGATCTCGCCTACCGCGAGACAGCGGCGCGCGTACCGGACAACGATGCCGTGACCATCACGAAAACGGCGAGCGGCGCCGACCTGTCGATCGCACCGCTCGACAGGATCGACGAGCCACTCAGCCTCACCGATCTCCATAGGGCAATCGACGCGCGCTTGCCGCAGCTGGATCTTCCCGAGCTGATCCTGGAGATGCATGCGCGAACCGGTTTCGCGGCGGCGTTCACGCATGCCAGCGAAGGCAATGCACGCGCCGAGGATATAGCGACGACGATCTGCGCGGTGCTTGTCGCGGAGGCCACCAATACCGGATTCGAACCGCTTGTCCGTCCCGAGGTGTCCGCGCTGCGCCGGTCACGGTTGAGCTGGGTGAAGCAGAACTTCATCCGCGCCGAGACGCTGACCACAGCCAACGCGCTGCTGGTCGCGGCCCATAACAGGATACCACTGGCCCGCGTTTGGGGCAGCGGCGAGGTCGCCTCTGCCGATGGACTGCGTTTCACCGTGCCAGTCCGCACGATCCACGCCGGCCCAAACCCGCGCTATTTCGGGCGCGAACGCGGCATCACCTGGTACAATCTGGTTTCTGATCGCTTTTCCGGGCTGAATGCTCTGACGGTGCCCGGCACGTTGCGCGACAGCCTCTATCTGCTTGCCGTCGTGCTCGACCAGGAAACCGAATTGCGGCCAGGCGAGATCATGACCGACACAGCCGGCTACACCGACACGATCTTCGGCATTTTTCACCTGCTCGGGCTCCAGTTCTCGCCGCGCATCGCCGACATTGGCGGCGCGCGGTTCTGGCGTGTCGATGGCAAGGCCGATTATGGCGTGCTGGATGACCTCGCCGCGAATAGGATCAACACCAGGCTGATTGTCGAACATTGGGATGATCTCCTTCGACTGGCCGGATCGCTC
>NZ_JBMDKQ010000034.1:0-22962 GCF_057809795.1 Sphingobium sp. FG125 | reverse complement strand
CCCGCCCCGATACCTAAGTGCCGAGGGAATGGCGTCCAACCATAGTGGCGACCGTGCCGAACGCTCCCATTAGGCAGCGCCCCGTCCGGTGAACAGCCCTCTAGGCCCGACCTCCCGACCCGTCAAATGCTTTTTGCAATTTTGTTTCAGAAATTTTTGGCGTTTGCTGTCTAGACGGGGCAGACGGCCATCATGGCCATGGGTGATTAAGAGTATGAGTTTGCAGGATGCCGACGCGGACGACGCGGGTTTCGGCGCACGCATCAGGAGCGCGATTTTCTGGCGTTCGGGCAGCCAGATCCTCTCGCAGATGATGAGCTGGGTGGTGACGCTGGCGGTCATTCGCTTGCTCGATCCAGCCGATTACGGCCTGTTCGCGATGACCCAGGTGATCTTGAATTTCGCGACCTTCCTCAACGGCTATGGACTGGTCAGCGCCCTGGTGCAGTCGGACAAGCTCGATTCGCACCGGTTGCGGCAGGCCTTCACCATCATGCTGCTGTTGAACGGCACGCTGGCGCTGCTCCAGCTGGGAATCGCCCCCATTGCCGCCGACTATTATGACCAGCCGATGGTCGCCGACCTGCTGCGGGTGCAGGCTTTGCTTTACCTCTCCACCCCCTTCATTTCGATTCCCGAAGCGATCATGGGACGCGCGCTTGATTTCAAGCGGCCCGCCTTGGTCAATCTGATCGCGGCCTTTGCCTCCGCCGCCGTGGCGCTGGTGGGTGCCTTGTCGGGCTGGGGTGTGTGGACATTGGTGTTCGCGCCGATCGCGGGCTTCTGGGTCAAGGGGCTGGGCTATGTGCTGGCTACGGGGTTCCGGCCCATTCCCACCTTCGACTTTCGCGGCACCGGCGCGATGGTCGCCTATGGCGCGTCGCTGCTGGGCGGACAGTTGTTCTGGATCGTCCAGAGCCAGGCTGATATCTTCATCGGCGGGCGCGTGCTGGAGCCGCATCAACTGGGCCTCTATGCCGAAGCGCTGTTCCTGACCCAGATTTTCGTCAGCAAATTCATCCCGCCGCTCAACGATGTCGCCTTTCCCGCTTACGCGCGGATGCAGAAAGACCCATCGCGCGTCGCCTGGTCCTTTTGCAAGGCGGTGCGGTTGCTGCTGCTCATCTCCTGCCCCGTCTATCTGGGCATGGCGGTGACCGCCGAGCCGCTGGTCGAAACATTGTTCGGGGCGAAATGGCTGGAAATGGCCCCCTTCGTCGCTGTGCTGGCGCTGGCCATGCCGTTCATGACCTTGCAGGTGATGTTTGCGCCGGTCAGCAATGCGCTCGGCCGTCCCGGCACGACCGCGCGAATCGCGGGTGTCGGCGCGGTGCTGATGCCGGTCGCCTTCCTGATCGGCATCACCTTCGGCGCGATCGGGCTGGCCTGGGCCTGGCTCGGTGCCTTTCCGATCCTGACGATCGTGACGGCGCGACTGGCAGGCGCGCCGATGGGATTGCGCCTGAGCGACCTGGCGCGTGCCGCTGCGCCGGGTCTGGGCTGTGCCATCCTGATGGCGGGCGTGGTGCTGGCGGTGGACCGGATTTTGCCACCGCTGGCCGCGCCGGTTCGGCTGGCCGTGCTGGTGCCGGCGGGCGGCATCGCCTTCCTCGCCGCCCTAATGTTGTGCGCACGCGGGACACTGATGGAACTGATCGCTTTGGTGATTCGCCGCGCGCCGCCGGTTCAGGCTCCCGCCTGAGTCTGGTTCGAAATGCGCGAAAGAGCGCATTTCGGTTTCGGCACCGCCCCACACCCCCACCCGACCTCCCATTCAGGATACGCTCTGTGGGAGGTCGGGTGGGGCCGGTGCGGATGCGCCAAAGGCGCATATCCTCAAGCCGTCTGGATATAGTCGCGCAGCGCCGCCGCTTCCGATTCGATGCGGTCGATGCGGAACTTGACCAGATCGCCGATCGAGATCAGCCCGATCAGTTCGCCATCGACCACGACGGGCAAATGGCGGATACGCCTTTTGGTCATCAACGACAGGCCCGACATCACCGGCGTCTGGTCGTCAATGGTGATGGCCGGGGCCGTCATCACGTCGGAAACGGGACGCTCCAGCGCCGCTGCGCCCTCTGTCGCGACGCGATAGACGAGGTCGCGTTCGGAAAATATCCCGACCACCTGCCCATCATCCACCACCGGCACGCAGCCAATCCGCCGCTCCGCCAACAGCGTCACCACGGACAAAACGCTGTCGGTCGATCGCACCTGGATGACGTCGCGCCCCTTGCCCTGCAATATTGCCGCGATGGTCATGACCGCTCTCCTTCCTTGGACATTATGTCTCGATGCTTGATGATCACATTTTCGTAGGCCAAAGAAAAGGGATGACACGCAAACAAGCGCTCGATGACCCGCAAATTGCCGCCACCGCCTGGGCGCGGTTTCGCCGCATCATGCTCTGGATGGCAGCGGGTGGCGCCCTCTGCGTAATCGCGTCGCTCATCTTCCTGCGGCTGTGGGCCGGGCCGATGCCGATCCATATGGTGATCGCCACGATTTTAGGCGTGTGGTTGACCTTCATGCTGGGAACCGGTCTGATGGCGCTGGTTTTCCTGTCCAGCGGCACCGGGCATGACGAACAGGTGATCGACCGGATCAAGGATGAGGTGATCGTGAATGAGTGACTTCCGTGGCGAGGTTATCCTGCGTGTGGTGCCGCGACCGGCCGACATCAACACCAACGGCCATATCTTTGGCGGCTGGGTGCTGAGCCAGATGGATATTGCCGGTGGCATCGTCGCCGGGCGAATCGCGCAGGGCGCGGTGGCGACCGTCGCGATCGAGAGCATGAAATTCATCTCGCCCATCCTGATGGGCGATCTCGTGTCGGTCTATGCCCATGCCGAACGGCGCGGCCGCACATCGGTCGCGATACGGATCGACGTGGTGGCGACGCGCGGCGGCGGGGCAGAGACGGTGGATTTGACGAGCGGCGTTTTCACCTTCGTCGCACTGGACGAGAATCACCGGCCGCGGCCACTGCCCGACGCCTGAATATCAGCGCGGCAGGCGCTGAGTGTAGGCCAACTCCGCCTTGCCATTGGCGGGGACCGTCGCCCGCCAAATCCATCCATTGCCGCGCCGTTCCATATCCGTGGGGCGGGGCGTGATGTCGTGGGGGATCGTGATTTCGGCGGTGACGGCAAAGGGCCGGGCATTGCTGAGCGCGATCGTCCAGCCACGGCTTTTACGCGATGCCTGCACCTGCCGCACCGCGATACGGACGTCCGCACTCTCGGCCAGATCATAGTCGATCCGTTCCCCTTCTGCCTTGTCGCCGATGTCCACTTCTCCCGCGAGCAGACGCAAATCATCCATCTGCTCGAACACGGCCACCCGGCCCGATGGCATGGGCAGGCCAAGGCCGTCATCCTTGCGATTCTGTAGCCGCAGCCGCAGCGTCATCGGTCGGGATTCACTCCCGTCGAACCCGCCGATCGTCGCGGCATAGAGGCGCTCGACCTCCACGCCGGGCTGGCGCAGCAGCGCGACCTGCTTCTGGCTGTTGGCGGCGACCGTCACGGCCACGGGCACGCGGTAGAATTTAAGGTCGCCCAGATCCTCCCGCTCCGCCACGACCGGCGCGGGCGGCGGTGGTGGTGGGGGAGGCGGCGCCATCATCGCCCGTTCGGTGCGGCGATGGGCTGTCACCATGATCTCCTGCGCACCGTCCATCATCATCGCGGCTCGCGGCATATCCACCGGGAACAAGTCCCAGCGCGGATGGGTGCTGGTTGTATCCATCGGCCAGCAGGTGAGGCGCAGCGGGCCGCCGGTTGGCCGTGCCTGCGCCCTGCGCGACTGGCGATTGGGCTGCCCGGCGATGACGTTGAGCTGGGCGTCGGCAAAACCGGTGACGCCGCCATTGGCGACGGTCAGCCAGGCCATCAGGTCGAGCGTCCTGCCATCGCCCTTCATGTCCGCGACATAGGAAGCGGACCAGTCGAACCCTTCGGCCAGATAGGTGAGTTGCAGCGTCGCGCGGGTCGGCCGGTCGCTGGTGGCGATCACCGACAGGGTCGGGCGCGGCGACAGGTCTTTGGGCGCTTCTGCGTAAAGCATCCGTTCGGGCAGGCCACTGCACCCCAGCGCCTCATAACCCTGCGCGGTCTGGACGATCACGCCGCCGGTCGGCCCGGCGCTCAGGATCGCGTCCTGCTCGGTCACCCTGCCGGTCGTGCGATCTGTCCGGCGCAGGGTGACGCGGCGCTTGAGATAGGCATCGACCAGCCCGGCGGGCGACAGCAGCCGGGCATCGCGATTCTTCTCCCGCACGCCATGCGGCATACCGGAGAGAATGGCGGTTTCGGGCATCAGCCCTTCGGCTACGCCTTCAAAGCGGACGACCGACTCGCCCTGCGGCAGATCGACCGTGCGGGTTTCGGTGACCAGCGCATAGCCGCCCGGCCAGTTCCGGTCGATCGCCCCCGCGGCCCGGCCCGGCGCGCGATAGACGGTGACCGACACCGCATCGATCCGGGTGGAGATAACGGTATCGGCCTGCACTGGCGTAACGATAGCCCACAATAGCAGCGCCAAAAAACCCCGTATTCCCGCGAAGGCGGGAATCCAGTTCCGACCTTTCGACTGGATTCCCGCCTGCGCGGGAATACGCGCCCAATATCGCAAAAGCCGCATCGCGACCCGCTTCAATAGCGCGAATCGAAGGTGACGGTCAGGTCGACCGCGCCATTGGCCGGGACCGGCACGCTCCATTCCATCCGGTCGGCCGACACGCGCCGCCCTTCCATGCTTTGTGCGGTAACGCGCGTATCGCCCCACAACCCGCCCTGCGCCAGATCGACCGTCACCGCTTCGGGCCGGGCGTTGGTCAGCGTGTAGCGCATCCGTGTTTCCCAGCGCGACGCACCCTTTTTCGTGCGCTGTTCGACCGTTGGCCGGACCTTGACGTCGAACGCCTCACCGGTGCGCAGCGCCATCGATGATCCCATTGGCGTATGGTCGATGCTGTTTTCGCCGATGAATTGCGGGTCGCCGCGCGCATCGCGCATATAGACGCGGATGGTGCCGGCGGGCAGCTGATCGCCAAGCCCCCCCTGCTTCGATGTCGAGAATTTCAGCACACTCGACGCGCTCAGCGGTTCAGCCGAACTGCCCATCCAGGGATTGAGATATTCATAGGTCGCCCGTGCAGGCGCACCCTTCACATCCAGAAAGCTCACCTGTTTCTGTTGCGCGTTGGCAATCGTCGTGCGGCGCTCAAGCGGATAGAGATAATAGTCGCCCAGCCGTTCGCGCGGGCCGCTTTCCGTCCCCGCCTGATCGATCGCGCCGCTGCCAGACTGCCACCAATTGGTGCGCCCACCGCCATTGGCGGGATTGCCCGCGACCAAGATCGTGCGCGCATTGCTGAAGGTCGTGCCTGTATTGTTGGTCAGCGTCACCCAACCCTGCATGTCCATCGCGCCCTTGGCGGCGTCGAACAGCGCGACATAATCGGCGGTCCAGCCCAGATTGGGGGTGAGGTAGGACAGGCGGGTCGGCACCGCGCCGCCACGCGCCGCGTCCACCGTGACGGAGAGAGTCGGCTTGGCCCGCAAATTGGGCGGCACCCGGTCGAAGATGACGCGCACCGGCAGGCCATCGTCGCGCAGCACCTCGATCCGCACGCCGATCTGGAGGACGATGCCGCCATTGGCCGCGAGTATCTTGGCGCGCTCCCGCGTTTCCGCGCCGGTGGCGGGATTGGTGCGCACCAACGTCACCTCCTGCCCGACCGCCTTGTCCATCAGCTTGTCAGGCGACAGCAGGTCATAATCGAAATTCTGTTCGACGATCGCGATGCCGGGGCCGGACAGGGTGACGGTTTCAGGCCGGATGCGTGCCGATACGTCGGGAAATTCGATGCGGTTGCGCCCCGGCGTCATGGTCAGTTGCCTGTCATCCTGCACCAGCGACTGACCGTTATTGTAGATGGTGACCGCAACATCGCCCTGAGCCGAAGCGCTGGTCGGATCGGCGGCCCCCTGGGCCAGCGAAGCGACGGGAAGCGCGCACAGCAGCGGCGCAAACAGGCGAAGGGCTGTCATAGGGCAAGTCTCTCCCGGCATTGTCCACGCCTTGTGCCGCAAGCCGAGGAGATTGGGAAGCGGACACGAAAAAGGGGACGGTGCGCCGGGCACCGTCCCCTTTTCAACTCATATAGCGACGCGGCTTATTCAGCCGCTTCGCTAGTCGCGCGCGGACGGCGGGTGCGCTTTTTGGGCGCGTCCTCGCTGCCTTCGCTGTCATTATCGGCCCGCGCGATCGAGGGCGGCAGGATCGCCATGTCCAGACCGACAGGCGCTTGCTCGGCGGCTACATCGACGACCTTGCGCGGGCGACCGCGACGCGGACGGGGCGCTTCGGCTTCGGGCTGCGGCACGGGCGCGGCTTCCACCACCGGGACAGCAACCGGCGCGAGCGCGGCCTGTTCGGCCTGGGGCTGCGCTTCGGCAAAGACCGGACGGTCGCGACGCGGACGGTCGCGACGCGGGCCGCGATCCTCACGCCCGCGATCCTCTCGCACTTCGTCCTGACGGCGATTCTGGTCGCGCGGCGCATAGTCGCGCTGCGGACGATCGCCCTGTTCGCGCGGGGCGCGGTCATTGTCACGGGGCGCACGATCATAGTCGCGCGGTGCCCGGTCGTTATACTCACGCGCCGCGCGTTCGGCCTGCTCACGCGGCGCTCGGTCGGGCTGTTCGCGGGGGGTGCGATCATAGGAGGAGGAATCGGTGCGGAATTCGTCGACGCCGTCAGCGACGCCCTCGAAATCATCGCCATCCTCGTCGAAATTCTCGTCCGGGCGGCGGTGGCGCTGCGGCTGATTGGCCTGCTGCTCTTCCTGCCGGGCGCGATTGTCGGCCAGGACGCGGAAATAATGGTCGGCAAATTGCAGATAATATTCCGCATTCACCCGGTCGCCCGCCATCTGGGCGTCGCGCGCCATATTCTTGTATTTCTCAAGAAGCTGGGTCGCATTGCCACGGGCGCGATTGTCGATGCGGTTGCCGCTATCGCCTCCGCCCCGATTGCCACCACCATTGGGACGTCCGTTGTTATTATTGTTCCGGCCGCGATTGCGGCGACCGGCCTGCCGGTTGTTGATCAAGACATGATCCTTGCGTTCGCTGTCATCATATTGGCTGAAAACTCTGTTCCGTCGCCATCCCCAAGCACGGCCCGCACATCAGACCGGATACGGCTCCGCCGGGCATGGCCGGTTCAAAGGGCCAGTGCCTCAAGCTGCCAGCGGCGCCGGGCAGCAGCGCCGTCATGACTGTCAGGAGCGTAGAGAAAGGCCTTTTCTATCAATGGCCTGAACCGACCATATCACGAGATAGTGCCATCTCTGCCCTCGATGTAGAGGCTTTCGCCGGAGAAACCAAGCAATTTCCGCTTGTCACGCCGTTAATTGCGTTTTGCGACCAGGCAGCGGTCATGCCCGGCCAGGTCTTGCAGCGCCCGCGCGGTCAGCCCCGCATCGGCCAGCAGCGCGGAAACCGCGACCTTCTGGTCATAACCGATCTCGATCGCCGCCATGCCGCCCGGCGCGATCAGCCGGGGCAGGTCGGGGGCGATGCGGCGATAATCGTCCAGTCCCTCGACGCCCGCAAACAGCGCACTATCCGGCTCATGCAGCACATCGCCCGCCAGCGTGACGCTGCACGCGATATAGGGCGGGTTGATGAGGATCAGGTCGAACGGCCCGTCAATCCCCTGCGCCCAGTCGCCGGGGCGGAAGCTCGCGCGATCCGCCAGCCCCAGCCGATCGGCATTGCCCTGCGCGACCGCCAGCGCACCCGGCGAAGCATCGATGCCAAGCCCGTGGGCGTCGGGCCACTCGCTCAATGCCGCGAGCAGCAACGCACCGGAGCCGGTGCCAAGGTCGAGGATGGATTGCGGCGCACGCCCGGCGAAATGCGCGACCGCCGCCTCGATCAAAGTCTCGCTGTCCGGGCGGGGGATAAGGACGTCCGGGGTGACCGCCAAACTGATCGTCCAGAAATCGCGAAAGCCGGTAATATAGGCCACCGGCTCCCCGCCAAGCCGCCGATCAAGCAGCGCCGCAAAACCGGGCGGCACCGACAGGTCGCGCTGGCGCAGCAGCAAATCGTTGCGGGACAGGCCAAGGGCGTGGGCCATCAAAAGTTCGGCGTCCAGCCGCGGCGTGTCGCTGGCGACACCGAGTTGGACAGTGGCAGCGCGCAGGGTTTCGGGGATGGTCACAACGAAACCCCCTCCCTCTCAGGGAGGGGGTAGGGGGTGGGTGGCGAGCACAGCGAGCCTGCTACGCAGGCAACCCACCCCCGGCCCCTCCCTGAGAGGGAGGGGAGAAGAAGATTACTCACCCGACCCCATCCAGCTGCGCCAGCCGCGCCGCTTCATCCTCGGCGATCAGCGCGTCGATGACCTCTGCCAGCCCCGGCCCTTCGAGAATCTCCGGCAGGCGGTGCAGCGTCAGATTGATGCGATGGTCGGTGACGCGGCCCTGCGGGAAATTATAGGTGCGGATGCGTTCGGATCGGTCGCCCGATCCCACCATCGCCTTGCGCGCGCCGGCCTGTTCGCTCTGGGTGCGTTCGCGTTCCGCTTCGTAGAGGCGGGCGCGCAGCACCTGCATCGCCTTGGCCTTATTCTTGTGCTGGGACCGCTCGTCCTGCTGGATCACCACCAGCCCACTGGGCAAATGGGTGATGCGGACCGCCGAATCGGTGGTGTTGACGTGCTGGCCGCCAGCGCCCGACGCACGATATATGTCGATCTTCAGGTCGCCATCGGCGATCTGGACATCGACCTCCTCCGGTTCGGGCAGCACCGCGACGGTCGCCGCCGATGTGTGGATGCGCCCGCCGCTTTCGGTGACGGGGACGCGCTGGACGCGGTGGACGCCGCTCTCAAACTTCAGTTTCGCGAACACGCCGGTGCCGGTGATGGAGGCGACGACTTCCTTGTAACCGCCCGCTTCGGACGCATTGGCCGTCATCAACTCCATCTTCCAGCCGAGCGAATCGGCATAGCGCTGATACATGCGGAACAGGTCGCCAGCGAACAAAGCCGCCTCGTCCCCGCCGGTCCCGGCGCGGATTTCCAGCATCGCCGGGCGCGCATCAGCCGAATCGCGGGGCAGTAATTGCAGCGCCAGCGCACGCTCGGCGGCGGGCAACTGGCTCTTGAGCAGCTGCATCTCCTCCTGCGCCATTTCGCGCATCAGCGGGTCCGCATCCGCATCCACCCCGCCCGCCATATAATCGAGCGCGGCCAGTTCCTGCCGCAGGCGGCGCACTTCATGCGCGGCGCGGGCCACCGGCTCGATCTCGGCATATTCCTTCGACAGGCGCACAAACGCATCGGGCGGCAGATCGGCGCGCGTCATCGACGCCTGCACCTCATCCCGGCGCGCCTCAATCTGCGCGATGCGTTCGGGGGATATGTGCATTAGAGCCTTCCAAGTATCCGCCAACCAGTAGAGCCATTTGGCTGATCACTCATTGGCGATATTTGAAAAGCAGCCCCCAAAAGCGCTTCAACTCGATTGGCCAGAGGCATCACTTCATCCCGCCCCATGTTCCCAAATACAATTCTTAGATGAGCTAGCGCCTCAGGATTAATCGAATCTGAAACCTCCGCAATGAACGGAATATTCGCCTTCTTAAACTTCTGAAATGCTTTGTCTGGATTACGAAACGAGTACGGCGCTACCGTTGAAATTCCAGATTTTCTAAAACGAGATGCCAGTTCCAACGAAAAATCAAGTTGGCCAGAATTATTGGCTAGCATCCCAACCTGCGGAACTTCATTTTCTACGGGCTTTACAAGCATAGCCAACCGTTCAATCCCCGCAGCCCAACCAACAGCCGGTGTAGGCTTGCCACCCAGATTTTCGATCAGCCCGTCATAGCGACCGCCGCCCAGCACAGTGCCTTGCGCGCCCAGCCGGTCGGTGACGAACTCGAACGCGGTGTGGCGGTAATAGTCGAGACCACGCACCAGCCGCGCATTGCGTTCCCACGCCACGCCAGCGGCATCCAGCCCGCTCGTCACTTTCTCGAAGAAACTGCGCGCTTCATCGGTCAGATAGGCGTCGATGTCGGGCGCGCTGTCGGCGACGGGGCGGTCGCGCGGGTCTTTGCTGTCGAGGATGCGTAAGGGATTCTTGGCCAGCCGCTCGACGCTGTCCTCTGACAAGTCCCCGCGATGCGCCTCGAAATGGGCGATCAACGCGGCGCGCCAGCCTTCCCGACTTTCCGCGTCGCCCAGCGTGTTGAGCGTCAGCGTCACGCCATCATCGATGCCCAATTCTTTCAGCAACTGGTCGGCGAACACCAGCAATTCCACGTCCGCGCCCGGCTCCGCCGCGCCGATGATTTCGGCGTCGAGCTGGTGGAACTGGCGGAAGCGGCCCTTTTGCGGGCGTTCATAGCGAAACAATGGCCCGTGGGTTGCGACTTTGAGCGGCGCATATTGCTGCCAGCCTTCGGTGATATAGGCGCGGCTGATCCCGGCGGTGAATTCCGGGCGCAGCGTGATCGAATCGCCACCGCGATCCTCGAACGTGTACATTTCCTTCGACACGACGTCGGTGGATTCGCCCAGCGACCGGGCGAAAACCGCGGTGGATTCGAACACCGGCACTTCGACCCGCTGGAAGCCATAGAGTTTGCGCACCCGGTCAAAGGTCGCGATCACATGCGCGAAACGCTCCGCAAATGCGTCCGGGGTGCCGCCCAAAATGTCTTGCGTGCCACGAACCGGACGCGGAGTTTCGATTTTCGCCATGGGGATGGGCCTTTAGCTTCATTTCAGGCCAGGTGAAATGAATATTTGGGGCAGCACAAGGGGTGGACGGGGCTACGACACAACGCCATTGTGGCGGCATGAGGGCCGTCCGGCCCAGCCTGCATTTTCGGAGATGTTCATGATCCGCAGCCTTGCTGCCGCCCTGTTGCTGACAACGGGCCTTTCCCTGACAATCGCCAGCCCGCTTGCCGCGCAAGAGGCGATCCGGTCCAAGCCCACCGCTTTGCCGATCAACGATGCCAGTCCCGTGCCAAAGGACATCCCCTATCCCGGCGGCACGATAAAGCTGGAGGTCGACGCCAGCGACACGACCCAGCGCATCTTCCGGGTGAAGGAGACGATCCCGGTCGCGACCAGCGGGCCGATGACGCTGCTGATGCCGGAATGGCTGCCGGGCAACCACGCCCCGCGCGGCCAGCTGGAAAAGCTGACCGGCCTGACCTTCACCGCCGATGGCAAGCCCTTGAGCTGGAAGCGTGATCCGCTCAACGCCTACGGCTTCGTCATCGACGTGCCGCAGGGGACGAAACAGGTGGTCGCCCAGTTCCAGTTCCTGTCGGCGACGGTCGGCAATCAGGGCCGCGTCGTGGTGACGCCCAAGATGCAGAATATCCAGTGGGAAAGCGTCTCGCTCTATCCAGCGGGCTATTATACCCGGCAGATCCCAGTGCAGGCGACCGTCACCTATCCCGCCGGCTGGCAGGCCGCGACCGCGCTGCGGGGCAAGCGGACCGGCGACACCATCGACTATGACGTCATCGACTATGAAGCGTTGCAGGATTCCCCGGTCTTTGCAGGCCAGCATTTCAAGGCGGTGGATTTGGGGCAAAATGTCACGCTCAACATCGTCGCCGACGATGCCGATGAGCTGGTCTATACCCCCGACCAGATCGCCAAACACAAGAAGCTGGTCGCCGAAGCGGGCGCCCTGTTTGGCAGCTATCATTTCGACCATTATGATTTCCTGCTGGCCATCACCGACGAAATGGGCGGCATTGGCCTGGAACATCATCGCAGCTCGGAAAATCAGGTCGAGCCGGGCTATTTCAAGAAATGGAGCGATGGCGAGGCTTTGCTGGACCGCAACCTGCTGGCCCATGAATTCACCCATAGCTGGGACGGCAAGTTCCGCCGCCCTGACCTGCTCTGGACCCCCGATTTCCGCACGCCGATGCAGGATAATCTGCTGTGGGTCTATGAAGGCCAGACGCAATTCTGGGGCTATGTGCTGGGCGCGCGGTCGGGCTTGTTCACCAAGGCCGAGACGCTGGATGCCTATGCGCAGATCGCGGCCAGGCTGGACACGGCGGTCGGTCGGCAATGGCGGCCGATGGAGGATACCACCCATGATCCCATCATCTCCGCCCGCCGTCCCAAGGGCTGGGCCAGCTGGCAGCGGTCGGAGGATTATTATAATGAAGGGCTGATGATCTGGCTGGAGGCCGATGCGATCATCCGTAAACAGACCAAAGGCGCCAAGGGGCTGGACGATTTCGCCAAGGCCTTTTTCGGCGTGAAGCCTGGCGACTGGGGCCAGCTCGTCTATAATCGGCAGGACGTCATCAATACGCTGAACGGCGTCGCGCCCTATGACTGGGCGGGATTCTTCCAGACCTATGTGGATAGCCCGACCAGGGAAACGCCCAAGGGCGGCTTCACCATGGGCGGATACAGGCTGGTCTATGGCGACACCCCCAACGCCATTACCAAGGCGGCTGAAGGCACGAACAAGATGGTCGACCAGAGCTTCGGCATCGGCCTGATCGTCAAGAATGACGGCGAAATCAGCAGCGTCATCTGGGACAGCCCGGCGTTCAAGGCAGGTTTGGTAATCGGTGCCAAGATATTGGCGGTCAATGGCGACGAATTTTCCGCTGATGTGTGGAAGGCGGCGATCAAGGCCAAGGCGCCGATCCAGATCATCCTGAAACAGGATAAATATTACCGCACTTTGTCACTCGATTATTCGGGCGGGCTGCGCTATCCGCGCCTCGAAAAGACAGGAGAGGGTGAGGGCAGCCTCGACAGGCTGCTCCAACCGAAAACATAAACACCCGCTAATCTATCGTGCAGCAAAAGGCGTTTTCATGAACATCGAACTGATTCCCGTTGGCGACGATCCGCCCAACAGCCTGAACGTCATCATCGAAGTGCCCGTCGGCGGCGAGCCGGTGAAATATGAGTTCGACAAGGCGTCGGGCGCGCTGTTCGTGGACCGCATCCTGCACACGCCGATGCGCTATCCGGCCAATTATGGCTTCGTGCCGCACACGCTGTCGCCCGATGGCGATCCGCTCGACGCGCTGGTGATCGCGCGTTCGCCCTTCGTCCCCGGATCGGTCGTGCGCGCCCGTCCGATCGCGGTGCTGAACCTGGAAGATGAAGCCGGTGGCGACGAAAAGCTCGTCTGCGTGCCGGACAACAAGACCTTCCCCTATTATGCCGACATCAGCGAGAAGGATGACCTGCCCGGCATCGTGATGGAGCAGATCGAGCATTTCTTCACCCATTACAAGGACTTGGAAAAGACCAAATGGGTGCGGATCGGCACCTGGGGCGGTGCGGACGATGCCAAGCGCGTCACGCTGGAAGCGATCGAACGCTATCAGGCAGGCAAGAAGGCGTAACAGCCAGAGTCATGATTGCGACCAATCTCCCCTCCCCGGCGGGGAGGGGTCGGGGGAGGGGGAGCGAGGCGAAGCCGAGCGTCCACGCCGGCGGCAGCACACCCCCACCCAACCTCCCCCTCCAAGGGGGAGGGGTCTAGTGGCGCACAACCATGGCATTGATTTTAATAGATTTCCAAAGGCCGCGCGGGGCAACCTGCGCGGTCTTTTTCGTAGATGGCAGTCCGCCTGCGCGCCATTGGCCTCCCACAAAGGGTTGCAGCGGGCAACGCAATGCGTAGGGTGGCGGGCATGATCTTCCGCTCGTTCGGCCTGCTGGCCCCGCTCGCCCTCCTCGTCACATTGCCGCTGCCCGCCATCGCGCGCGAACCGGTGTCGACCAACGCCACCGTTTCCGCTGCCGATCCGCGCGCGGCGGCGGCGGGGCAGGAAATATTGCGCAAAGGCGGCAGCGCCACCGACGCGGCCATCGCGATGATGCTGGCGCTGAACGTGGTCGAACCGCACAATAGCGGCATCGGCGGCGGCGGCTTTCTGATGCACCATGACGGGCAAACCGGGGTGCTCGAATCGATCGACGGGCGCGAGGCTGCGCCAGCCGCCGCCCGGCCTGATCGCTTCATGGGACCGGACGGCCAGCCGCTCTCCTTCCGCAACGCCTGGCCGGGGGGCTATTCGGTCGGTGTGCCTGGCAATCTGCGCCTCGCATGGGACGCGCATAAAAAATGGGGCAAGCTGCCCTGGGCCGACCTGTTCGAGCCTGCGATCCGCGCGGCGCAGGACGGGTTCGAGGTGCGTCAGCGGCTCGACACCGCGATGAAGGCGGTGGCAGGCGTCTGGGCCGACTTCCCCGAAATTCAAAAATATTTCTGGATCGACGGCAAGCCCGCCCCCATGGGCACAATGCTGAAAAACCCGCCACTCGCCGCCCTGTTCAAGCGGATCGCGGCAGAAGGCCCGGACGCCTTCTACACCGGCGACAATGCCCGGTTGATGGCGCAGGCGGTCACCAACGCGCCTAAAAATCCGGTGCCGATGACGGAGGCGGACATTGCCGCCTATCAGACCAAATCGCGCAAGCCGGTCTGCGGAAAATATCGCGTCTATACCGTGTGCGGCATGGGTCCGGCATCGGCGGGCGGCGTCACCGTGTTGCAGATATTGGGCATGGTCGAACGCTTCCCGCTCAGCGCATGGGGCAAGGATGACCCGCGATCCTGGCATGTCATCGGCGAAGCGATGCAACTCGCCTATGCCGATCGCGGCACCTGGATCGGCGATCCCGATTTCGTCGCGGTGCCGATCGCTGGCCTGATCGACCCGGCCTATCTCAAGCAGCGCTCCGCCAGCATCCGCCTCAACAAGGCGCTGAACGATTATCAGCCCGGCACCCCGCCCGGCGCGCAGCCGCGCACCGCATCGCTGCCGCAGCCCGAAAGCGGCACCAGCCATTTCGTCGCGATCGACCGCAACGGCGACATTGCCGCCTGGACATCCACCATCGAAAGCTTTTTCGGCAGCCAACTGATCGCCAACGGCGTCATCCTGAACAATGAACTGACCGATTTCAGCTTCACCCCGCAAAAAGACGGCGCACCGGTCGCCAATGCGGTGGGACCGGGCAAGCGCCCCCTCTCCTCCATGTCGCCCACCATCGTCTATGACGCCAAGGGGACACCGATCTTCACCGTCGGCGCGGCAGGGGGCAAGACCATCATCATGCAGGTGGCCAAGGCGCTGATCGCCCATTTCGACTGGGGCCTGTCGGCGCAGGATTCGATCGCGATGGGCCTGATCTTCTTCAACGGCGACGGGCTGGTGCTGGAACAGGGGACCGGGCTAGAGGCGATGCAGGGACCGCTGGAGAAAATGGGCCATCGCGTCGCCGTCTCGCGCCTGGGCCTCAAAGCCAATGCCGCCGAACGTGCCGCCGACGGCCACTGGATCGGTGCCGCCGACCCGCGCAGCCCCGGCGTGTCGTTGCAGGAGTAAATCCGCATTCGTCACCCCAGCGAAGGCTGGGGTCTCTTTGCCTTCTTTGGCTCAGCACCGAAGAAAGGGAGATCCCAGCATCCGCTGGGATGACGATGATTTATGTAGCGCTCTTCAAATCCAACCCCGCGACGTTGAAAGCGAATGGCGCGGTCTGCTCCTTCGGCCCGGTAACCAGATTGACCGAAACCGTCTGCGCCTTGGCAATCACCTCATAGGCATTTTGCGACGGCATGATGGCGATCCCGTCCTTCGCGTCGGTCATCCGCCCCTTCCAGCGCAGCGGCTGGCCGCCATCGGCAATCGCGGTCACGGCGCAGTCGGACAGGTCGCACTGGAACGGCGCACCGACCAGCTTCACCGTCACGCTCTTCTCGCCATTGTCCATCGGCTGGACCAGCAGCACCGCGAAGGTATCCGCCGCCGTCATCGTCGGCACGGCATTGGCGCTGCCAATATAGGCAAGCTTGGGCTTGTCGCCCGACCCGGCCTCATATTTCCACGTCTGGCCGATCGTGTCGCGCTGGGTTGGCCCCTTGTCGCCGGACGAACAGGCCGCCAGCAGGCCGATGGCGGCGATGGCGATATAATGGCGCATGATTGAATCTCCTTGTCAGGAAACCCAACGCCGCAACTTGATCCAGGTTTCCTTAAGCGCTGTAGCGCGCGGCTGTATCGCGGATCAGGGCGATCATGTTGGGGATGCCCTGGGTCCGGTTGGAACTGAGCTGATTCTTGAGGTCAAACGGGGCCAGCGCGCCCTCTATATCCGCCGCGCCGATCGCTGCGGGACTTTTATCCTGCACGGTGAGCAGCACCAGCGCAATGATCCCCTTGGTGATCGCGGCATTGCTGTCGGCCAGGAAATGCAGCCGGCCCCCATTTTCCGAATCGGCTTCCAGCACGGTGGGATAAACCCACACGGCGGCGGAACAACCGCGCACCAGCGTTGCATCCGTCTTGAGCGCGTCGGGCATGGGTTCCAGCGCCCGGCCCAGATCGATCAGCAGGCGATAACGATCGTCCGCGTCGAGAAACTCATACTCATCGTAAATGTCGGCAAGGGCGCTGTGATCGGTCATGGCCGCCCATATAGGGGGATTTGCGCGGGTTGGAACCTGCCTCTTGGCCTTTTACAAATCCACGCCAGCGGCAATCGCTTCCAGCTTGCGGATGCGTTCTTTCAAGTCCGCAACCTCGATCCGCGCGGCGGCCGATGGCGGCGCGCTCGCTTCGCTGCGATGGCCAAGTTCCGCGCGCTTCAGCTCCAGCCAGCCGGTCCAGCCCCGTAAAGTGGCCATGGTGACGATGGAGAGGCCAGCCAGCCCGGCCAGCGCGATGGTCAGATAGAGAGTGGGGTCCTGCATGATAGCCTCCCTGTCCTGTGGGCCGCGCTCAATCGCGGTCCCGCAATTTCTCGAACTCGCGCTCCAGCGCGCTACTGCCGTCGGTGGCCAGGCGCTCCAGCACCGCGACGCGATCTTTGAGCGCTTTCACCTCGGCGCGCAGCCTGTCGGCTTCCGGGTCCGGCCCGCGGGCGATAAGCGCTTCGCCCTTGTCGCGGCGCACGACGCCATATTTGGCGCGGACGATGCTGGCGATGGCGGTAATCGCGACGATGGCGACAACCATTTCAAACGGTCCCATGATATTCCTCCCTTAGCTGCGCGCTCAGTTGGCCGGGCTGCGCAGCCGTTCGATTTCACGATCAAGCTGGTGGCTTTCGTCGGTGACGATCCGCTCGACCACGGCGAGGCGATCCTTCATCGACCCGATCTCGGCGCGCAGCTGGGCATTTTCCTGGCTCAGCAGCTTGATCCGCTCGACCATTTCCTCATTTTTCTGCGGATAGACCGCCTGGCCCCAGGCGCCGTCCAGCGGATAGCCATTCTTGACCCGCAGCCAGGTGGTGAACACCCAGCCGACGATCGCCAGCGACCCGACGGCAAAGATGACCGGCGCGAATTCTGCAAATGGAAACATATGTCTAACTCCCTTGCACCGCGCTCAGCGCAGTTCCTCTATGGCGCGCGCGGTGCGGGTGGCGGGATCGGTGGCGATCCTCTCCAGCACGGCGATGCGTTCCTCCAGGCGGCTGATGCGGCCCACCAGCTTTTCGTTTTCGCTGGAAAGAAGGTCGATTTTTCGACCAGCGTTGCTGTCGGTTCGATCAACGGTGCCGGTCCATTCATTTTCCACAGGATATCCGTGGCGGGCACGGACCCAGGTGGTGAACATCCAGCCCAAAGTCGACATGGCGATGATGGCCAGGACGAAGAAAGGTCCACCTAAATTCATGGATTTAACTCCCTGTTAGTCTGCCCCGGAGCTGCTCAGCCCGAAACCTCCTCAGCGCAGGCTGTCGATTTCGTCCGCCAGGCGCGTGTTGCGGCTGGTATAATAGATTTCGATGTCAGCCAGGCGGCGGTCGATGTCGCGGAATTTGGAGCGGACGTCGCGGGTGGAGCGGGTCGGGTTGGTCCGCACCCCCTGCCAGAATTTCTCGTCGTCCCGGTCAGAATACAGCCCCTTGGGCTTGTCATCGGCGAAATAGACGGCGGCGAAATAGGCGATCAGCGTCCAGGGGAAAGCCCCCATCAGGGTGATCAGCACCGCGCCGACACGGACCCAGACGACGTCGATCCCGCTATAGTCGGCGATGCCTGCGCACACGCCCGACCATTTGCCATTGGCCTTGTTGAGGTAGAATTTGGTGCGGCGGGCGGTCATCTCAGTTCCTCCGGTCGAAGCTGTAATCGTCATCGCTCAGGTCGGCATCGGGTGCCGGGCGGCGCGGACGGAAATCGGGGTTGTCGGCGGCGACGATCCGTTCGACCGTCACCAGCCTTTCTTCCAGACGGCGGGCGAGAAGGTGGAGTTCATCCAGCAGCTTCTCATCCTCGTCGGTGATCTTGGGCGCCTGCTTCCATTTGGTAACATAGTGGAAGATCAGCCAGGGCATACCGATGAACAACATGCCGCAGATCATGATGGGCAGAAATATGTCCTCCATGGCGTCAGGCTCCCCCGGTCTTATCAGCGTTCATGCTGGCCTTGAGCGCGGCGAGATCCGCATCCACCTTGTCGGCGGACTTCAGTTCGGCAATCTCTTCCTCCAGCGTCTTGGGCGTGCCGCCCAGCGCCATCGCATCGGCGCGACCTTCGGCCATGTCGACCCGGCTTTCCAGCATATCGAAGCGCGCAAACGCCTCGTTCACCTTCTCGCCGGCATAGGCTTCGCGCACCCGCAGGCGATTTTCCGCGCTCTGCATCCGGGTGACCAGGCTGTTCTGGCGGGCGCGGGCTTCGCGCAGCTTGCCTTGTAGCTTGGAGATATCCTCTTCGGCGGCTTTCAGCGCCTCGTCGAGCGTCTCGATCTCGTGGCTCAGATGCTCGGCCATGTCGGTCGCCTTCTGGCGCTCGACCAGAGCCGCCTTGGCCAGGTCCTCGCGGTCCTTGGACAGGGCCAGCTGCGCCTTTTCGGTCCAGCTGTCCTGCAAGGCGGTCAGCTTGGCGATGTGGCGGCGCATTTCCTTCTGGTCGGCGATGGTGCGGGCGGCGGACGCGCGCACCTCGACCAGAGTTTCCTCCATTTCCAGGATGATCATGCGGATCATCTTTGCCGGGTCCTCAGCCTTGTCGAGCAAGTCGGTGACATTGGCGGCGATGATGTCGCGGGTGCGGGAGAAAATACCCATCTGAACTTCACTCCTTATTTTATTCTTTGGGGGCGGCGACCTCAGGCCAGATAGCGCAGGGCCACAGGGGTCGTCTGACTGGCGAGCATCGGGGCTTCGCTGGCGCGGGCCGGGCCGACTGCTGACAGGATCAGGGTCGATCCGAACAGCAGGGCAGCCAAAGCAACCGACATCAGCTGGCCGATTTCGCGAACGCTGTTGTTGTTCTCTTCCATGATGATACTCCCTGAACCTTGGCCTTCATGATGTTCCGCTTGTGTTGGTGCGGATTGCCCCAAGCTATGCAGGGGCCGTGCCAATTTTGGAAAAGCGCCAATTTGCGCCATTCTCCAGAGCCGCACAAGAATATCCCTTGCCGAAAGGTGGGAAATTTCACCATAAGTTGGGCTATGGAGAAAAATACCCACTTTGTCGGGCAATCCTTCGCCTTTCTCGACGCGGTCGAGCTGGCCGGGCGCGCCGCCGAACTCAACCGCCCTGTGCTGGTGATCGGCGAACGCGGGACCGGCAAGGAACTGATCGCCGAGCGGCTCCATCACCTCTCCCCGCGCTGGGGGGAACCGCTGATCGTCATGAACTGCGCCGCCTTGCCCGAAACCCTGATCGAGGCGGAACTGTTCGGCCATGAACAGGGCGCCTTCACCGGCGCGAACCGCGCCCGCCCCGGCCGGTTCGAGGAAGCCGATGGCGGCACTTTGTTCCTCGATGAACTGGGCACGCTGTCGATGGCGGCGCAGGAACGGCTGCTGCGCGTGGTCGAATATGGCGAAGTCACCCGCATCGGCGCGTCGAAGCCACTGCGGGTGGACGTGCGGATCGTGGCCGCGACCAATGACGACCTGCCCGCCGCCGCCGAAGCCGGACGCTTCCGCCCCGATCTGCTCGATCGCCTGAGTTTCGAGGTCATCACCCTGCCCCCCTTGCGCGCGCGGGAGGGCGATATTCCGGTGCTGGCCGACCATTTCGGGCGGCGCATGGCGGCCGAACTTAACTGGCCGCAATGGCCGGGCTTCTCTGCCGTCTGCGCCGCGCAGCTGGAGGCGCATAGCTGGCCCGGCAATGTCCGCGAACTGCGCAATGTGGTCGAACGGGCCGTCTATCGCTGGGATGAGCCGGGCAAGCCGATCGACCGCCTGACCTTCGACCCCTTCGCCTCCCCCTGGAAACCCAGACCGCTGATGCCGAGCGCCGCCGCGCCTTCCGATAGCGCGCCCACAAGCGCCCCTGCTCCCTCGCTCGCCACCGAAACCATCAGCGACCTGAAAGCCGCGGTCGATGCGCACGAAGCCGCGATCATCCGCGCCGCGCTCGACCGCCACCGCTACAATCAGCGCGCCACGGCCAAGGGGCTGGGCCTGACCTACGACCAACTGCGCCATTGCATGAAGAAACATGGGCTGAGCGCGGGGTAAGCAGGTCCGATCCACCCAACGCCGTCATCCCAGCGAAGGCTGGGATCCATTCGGCGCTAGGCCGCATCGCAGACGGAGCGCCGAATGGATCCTGACTTTTGTCAGGATGACGGACAAATAGAAGACAATCTGCCCCCTCACCGCGTCGGCACAGGCTCCGCGCCCGAATAATCGTAAAAGCCGCGCCCGGTCTTGCGGCCATACCAGCCGGCTTCGACATATTTGACCAGCAGCGGCGCCGGGCGGTACTTCGGATCACCCGTCGTGCTGAGGAACACATTGAGGATTTCCAGCGCCGTATCCAGCCCGACAAAATCCAACAGCGTTAGCGGACCCATGGGGTGATTGAGGCCCAGCTTGCAGCCCATGTCGATATCGACCACGCTGCCCACGCCCTCGCCCAGCACGAACACCGCCTCGTTCAGCATCGGCAGGAGGATGCGGTTGACGACGAAGCCGGGCGCATCGAAGGCCTGCACCACCGTCTTGCCGATCCGGCCCGCAAAACCCTCGACCGCCGCAACCGTTTCAGGCGTGGTGGCAAGGCCGCGAATGACCTCGACCAGCACCATCACCGGCACGGGGTTGAAGAAATGCACGCCGACAAAGCGCCCCGCATCGGGCGCGGCCTGCGCCAGCCGGGTGATGGGAATGGACGATGTGTTGGTCGCCAGGATCGCATCCGCCGCCAGCAATGGCCCGACATTGGCGAAGATCGCGCGCTTGACCTCCTCCCGCTCGGTGGCCGCCTCAATCACGAGCTGCGCACCGGACAGCGGCGCAATCTCGCCCACCGGGGTGATCCGTGCAATCGCCTCGTCCGCGTCGATCTGGGCGATCTTGCCTTTCTCCACGCCGCGCGCCAGCAGGCGGATGATGCCGTCGCGGCCCTTTTGCGCGCGCGGCAGATCGACGTCCGACAGGATCACATCATAGCCCGCCTGCGCCGCGACCTGCGCGATCCCCGCGCCCATCTGCCCCGCGCCGATCACGCCCACCGTCTGAATATCCGTCATCCTGGCCTTCTCCCACATTCTGACTCGTGGCCAACTCCCTAGCCTTCACGCCGTCCGGGGACCAGAGGGGCATTGATGCGAAAATACACAGGCGACAAAATGCGCCTCCTGCGCGAGAAACCGACGTTTCCGCCTTTGCCTGATCGGTGCGCCATGGTTAAAAGCCGCTCATGCCCGTTTCAGACCAGATGCCCATGCCGGCGACCGGACGCTTTGTCGCTGCCGTGCATCATTTCCCGCTGCGCATTTATTTTGAGGATACCGACCTGTCGGGGCTGGTCTATCACGCCAACTATCTGCGCTATATGGAGCGCGCGCGGTCCGACATGCTGCGCCTGGCCGGGATCGACCAGCGCGCCGCGCATGACAGCGGCACCGGCGTCTATGCCGTCACTGACCTGCACATCCGCTACCGCCGCCCCGCGCGCCTCGACGATGACCTGATGGTCGTCAGCCGCGTGGTGCAGGTGGGCGCGGCCAGCTGCGCCATTCATCAATCAGTCATGCGCGCCGACGAACAGTTGACCGACGCTACCATATCGGTCGCCTGGCTGACGCCGCAGGGTCGCCCGCAACGGCAACCCAAAGCCTGGACCGACATTTTTAGCCGCCTTTGCCAAGGGGAAGATTTCCACCCATGACCCTCAACCTGCCAGACGTCGCCGCGGTGGCCGACGCCGCGACCATTTCCCCGCTTGCTTTGTTCCTTCAGGCCGACATCGTCGTGAAGGGCGTGATGATCGGCCTGCTGCTGGCCAGCATCTGGACCTGGGCGATCATCATCGGCTTTTCCGTCACGCTCCGCCGCGCCAGCAAGCATAGCAAAAGCTTCGAACAGGATTTCTGGAAAGCCGAGGATATCGACCGTTTCTATGAAGCGCGCGGCAAGGCGGACCAGCCCGCTGCCAAGGTGATGGCCGCAGGCGTCACCGAATGGCGGCGATCGACCGCGCAGAAGGTGATCGACCGCGACGGCACGCGCGACCGGCTGGCGACGACCATGTCCAGCACCATCGCGGCGGAAATCGACCGTCTGTCCGACCGGCTCAACATATTGGCGACGGTCGGGTCGGTCGCGCCGTTCGTCGGCCTGTTCGGCACCGTCTGGGGCATCATGCGCGCCTTCACCGCGATTGCCGCAGAACAGAATAGCTCACTCGCCGTCGTCGCGCCGGGCATTGCCGAAGCCTTGTTCGCGACCGCGATCGGCCTGTTCGCCGCCATCCCGGCGGTCATCGCCTACAACCGGTTCAGTCACGGCATCAACCGCATGGAATCGCGCCTGACCCGCTTTGCTGACGGCTTTTATGCGACATTGAGCCGCGAGTTGGAGGCCCAGCGGTGACAAGCGCGCATCACCCCCACCTCCGTTCGGTTCGAGCTTGTCGAGAACAATGCGCAT
>NZ_JBMDKQ010000033.1:0-27476 GCF_057809795.1 Sphingobium sp. FG125 | reverse complement strand
GGAGGTGTCGGGACGAGGAGCGTCATTCTTCCGCCCCTCGCCCCTATCGGGGCAGGGCGGTTCGTCACGCCTGCGGCGCGTCGAACTAGGAGCGGGGGTTAGAAGGGGGCAGTCAAGCGCAATAGTTTCACTATCTTCTATTGACAGCTATTGACAAGGAGGGCCGTCCGCGTCTATATATATGTCATCGAAACAGCCACTTAGCCCCCACCGGAGTAGATGACATGGCGAAGCCCGCAGCCCGCAAATCGACCGCCCGCACCGCCCCCGCGACCGACGCCTATCAGGACGTGACGGACGCGATCGTCGCCGCGCTGGAGGCTGGCACGAAGCCTTGGGAAAAGCCGTGGCAGTCGGGTGGCGTGGCGCAGTATCCGTTGCGCGCGTGCGGCACGCCCTATCGCGGGATCAACGTGCTGGTGCTGTGGATGACGGCGCAGGCGAAGGGCTATTCCTCGCCCTATTGGATGACCTTCAAACAGGCGATTGCGATCAAGGGCGCGTGCGTCCGCAAGGGCGAAAAGGGATCGAAGGTTTTCTATTCTGGTGCAACCGCGATCACCGAGGAGGGCAACGACGGCAACGAGGAAACCCGCATCGCGCGCTTTCTCAAATCCTATACCGTTTTCAACGTCGAGCAGATCGACGGCTTGCCCGCCCACTACTACCCGCAGCCGGTCGCACCGACCGAGCGCCAGAAGGCCGAGCGGATCGAACACGCCGAGGCGTTTTTTGCCGCGATCCCCTCAACGGTGCAGCATGGCGGAAACCGCGCCTATTACCGGATCGACGCCGACCATATCCAGATGCCGCAGCTTGAGGACTTCACCGACGCCGAGCGGTATTATTCCACCCTCGCCCACGAACACACCCACTGGACCCGCCACCCTACCCGCCTTGATCGCGACTTTGGGCGCAAGCGTTGGGGTGACGCCGGATATGCAGCCGAGGAGCTTGTTGCCGAGCTGGGGGCCGCGTTCACATGCGCGACCTTGGGTTTCCGCCCCGACCACATCGAGAGCCACGCCGCCTACATCGGATCATGGCTTGAGGTGCTGAAGAACGACAAGCGGGCGATTTTTACCGCCGCCTCGCACGCGCAACGCGCGGCCGACTTCCTCGCCGCCTATTCGGGCGCGACGATCGCGGCCGAGGACGGCGACGAGCAGCGCGCCGCCTGATACCATCGGGGGGCATCCTGCCCCCCTACCCCCGGATGCCGGCAAGCATCCCCGCCCGCAGGAGAAGCCCGAATGTCCCGCCACGAACTGGACCCCCGCCCCGACTTACCCGAGGTTTTCCGACGCGCGACGATCGCGATCGGATGGGACGGCCCGCTACAGACGTTCTATGTGATCGTGAACGAGGACGAGGCCGACGACGCCGCGATATGGGTTGGAACGGCGACCCGCGAAATCACGAACGTTGACACCGCTCTAACCCACGTCGAGCCGTGGGCGATCATTCCGGCCAGCTTGCGCGCCGAGCTGGTGGCCGAGCAGCAGGGCGACCAGCGCCCCGGCCGTCACCCGTTCGCGATCATGTAGCATCGAGCTACGCGGGCAGACGAGCGACAGAGGGAAGGGCGGTGCGGTTGCACCGCCCTTTGTCGTTTGGGGCAGGGCAGGGCAGCGGAGGCCGGCGAGCCGGCCGCGTTTTTGCCGGGGGGCGAAGCCGGGGGGATCGACCCCCCGGCTTCGCCAGGATGCCGGCTTCGCCGGCAGATCGGCGTTGCCGATCGGGGGCAGCGGCACCGTTGGGGGTAATCTTCTCTCTGTGTGATGAGGTATTTTGGCATGGGTGCGCGCCGGCCCTCAAGGATGAGCGGTTCCCCCAATTTGCTTCGCAAATCGGCTCCCCCACTCCCCGCTTCGCGGCCGCTTCGCGGTCCTTGACCGCCGACGCCGGAGCCCATGCCGAGGGGTCTCCTCACTCAACGAGAAGGAGAACCAGATGCACATCAAATTGTTTAGAGCACTGAAAGCGGCTAACGTGTCCGACGACGCGGCAGCCGAGGTTGTGGAGGCTATCGAGGAGTATATCGCGGTGAAGGTTCAGGAAGCAAACAAAGGTCTGGAAGCGCAGTTGAAAGCGCAGACGTGGGTTATCGCGTCTTTCGGCTTTGTCCTGACACTCATCGGCCTCGCACCGGCAGTATTCAAGCTGTTCCAGTAACGAGCAGGGGAGGGGCTTCGGCTCCTCCCTTTTCTTTTGATCGTTCCGACAACGGGGGCGAGCGCATCGAGCGCCCGCCCCCGTTTCGCGCTACCGCGCAAAAACTTGCCGGGTGTGCGGCCAGACCGGGCGCGATCCGTCAAAGGGTTGGTCCTCGCCATGCTCCCCATGCTCCGCCTGGCCTGCGGCTAGGCGTCCGCGTGGGTCCGCGTGGCTCCGGTCCCGGCTTCGCCGCCTTTGACGGATCGCGCCCGCCCCGGCTGAATTGGAGGTGTCGGGACGAGGAGCGTCATTCTTCCGCCCCTCGCCCCTATCGGGGCAGGGGTTCGCCTTCGCGTGCCGCGCGTCGAACTAGGAGCTGGCAGGGCAGGGGGCAAACCGGATCAACGCTTTGCCGCCCCGAAGTCCCGGCCCGGTAATCATCCATACTTGATAGCACGAAGCCGGGTCAGCGAAACAAAGCCCCCGACAGGGCCAGCGCGGCAATGGCACCGGCTACCCCACCCCCGGCAACGCCCGTTAGGAGGGCTAGGAGCGCAAAGCGGCGTGCCGACCCCGTGACCATCGCCGCAGCCGCCCTTGCCTCTCTGGCGGCGCTCTGGACGGCTTCTAGGGTATCCCCGACTTGGGAGGCGGCTTGCTCGCCAGCGGTGCGGACGAGGGCGGCCGAGGACTCCCCGGCCGACCTCACCTTGCGCTCAATGTCGTCGGCCACTTCGGGCAGCTCGACCTTGAGGGCTTCCATGCGGTCGAGCAGCACCCCGGCATCGCCCAGGAGTTCCGCTAGGAGGGCTTCGCGGGCGGTGTTGGGGCCTGCCACGACCTAGCCCTTACTTCGCCACGACAGCGGCATATACCGCGTCGAGGTTTTCTTTGCCCGATGCGGCGAGGCGGCGCATCGAGATCATGTTGGCGGCTTGTGCCTTTTCCTCCGGGTTGGCCGGGTTCTTGAGCTTGGCCTTCCAATCGGTTGTGTCAGCCAACAGCTCATCGACCGTCATGTTCATGGCGCGGAGCCGCTGGAACAGATCGCTATATTCGATGACGGCCCCGGTCTTGAGGGTGAACGCCTTTTCGCCCTCATGGAACGCGAAGATCGGGTAGAAGGCTTCTTCCAGCACGTCATCCGATTCCACCTTGTTGAACACGACCCGGATTTTCTTCGCCGGGACGCCCATCTTTTTGAGCGCTTGAATGGTCGCGATCGTGTCGCGCATTTGCTTGCTCTCTTTGACGACAGGCACGACGTAGAGGTCGAAATCCTCATGCGAGCCGCGATACTGCTGCATGAGCTTGATGAAATCCTCCACGTTGGATGCGCCCACGTCCACCACAGCGGCATCCAGCATCATTAGCTGTTCCTGTAGTGCGCCGAATTGCTTGCCCCGGACCTGATCGCCGTCGCCTTCATCGGAATTGATGGACTCGACGGCTACGAACTCCGCATCCTTGATCCGATTTTGCAGGAGGTGCTTGGCAACGGTCGATTTGCCGACGTTGCCCGAAAAGTTGATTACGGCGACTTTCATTTCTTCTCACTCCGATTGCGGCCAATCAGGACCGGCTTTCGTTGCATATACTGATCCGTATTCGCGTCCCGTTTTCGCGGATCGAGTATGTCGTTCAGCGAGCTATCGGGGGCGGTCACGGTTTCAGGTTCCGGCGCTGGGATTTCCCCATCCGAATTGCCGTCCGGTATGGGTTCGTGATCGGGTCCGGTATTCCGATCCGTATTCAGGTCGCGCACAGGCGATATTTCACCACCCGTTGCGGGAATGTGCGGCGTGCTGGACGATCCGGTTGGCTTTGATGCCGATCGGGCTTTGCTGCTCCGATACCGTTGAAGGTAGCTTTTGAAGGTAGGTAGCGACATTTCGATACCACCTTCCGCCAACCATTCGATGATCGCTTGCCTAGACACCCCATCAGCCAATCGCCGTTCAATCTCGGGCATGTAAGCTCGGACCTTCGCCGCCTTGGATTGTGGGGGTAGCGACGCCAGTTGTTCCAATCGGTCTGCCATGTCTGGTTCGCCTTGTTGCTACCCAAGCTGTATGGAATCGCTGTCAATAGCTGTCAATAGTTATCTGCGTCCGATTTGCGTCCGATCAGCGTTCGTACTGCATCCATTGTGCGTCCGATGGCGCAAATTGCTGCGTCCGATGTGCGTCCCAAGTGCGTCCGTTGTGCGTCCGAACTGCATCCATCGCCTAGTATCGCCCGCTGAACTGCGTTCATCGGGGTAGTTTCGACCCCCTTAAAGAGCGGGCGTCGGGTTTTGCGGCGATGTTGGGTGGTCAGATCGAGTGATTTCCCTTAAATTGAGGTCGTACACCATACGCACCTTGAGGTGCAGCTAAGCCATTGAAAAACAACGGCTTTTGCATTTGGTGTGGTTGGAGTGTGTGCCGCCCGTGTGCCACAGAGTTTGAAAAACTACGGAAAACCGGGTACTTGTGGGCGTTCCAGTGTGCCATTGTCGTGCCAGAGGTGCCATGAAACTCGACAGTTACACCCGCGTCCGCCTCACAGACGCCCAAACGCTGATCTACACCGCCCAGGCCGAGCAACGCGGCGTGCCATTGAGTACCTATCTCCGCGAGAGATTGGAACGTGCCGACAGGGCAGACGAGGAGCTATCCAGCATCCGCGCATCGTTGATGGAGTTGGGTGACGCGGTGGACGAGCTGCGCCGCGAGCGCCCGGCTGACGGCCACGCCTCGCCCGCACCCTCCCAGCCCGCAGACGACGCAATGGCGATCGAGACGCTATTGCTCCTTCGCGGTTTAGCGGGACCGCAGAAGCAACAAATGGTAAAGGCAGAGGTCGAACGCCAAGGCTTGACCCCTTGGAATGGATCGGAGGTTCGTAATGCACCCAGACGATAAGCGCCAAATGGCCGCCTGGATGGTGATTATATCGCCAATCCTCGGTTGGTTTTTCGCCGTGAAGCTGAATTACAGCCTTGCAAAACCGGCCATAAAAAGCCTTTGGTTTCTGGTAAAGGATACGCCTCACCGCCCCGTTTTATGGCTAGGGCTATTAGCCGGGTTGGCAGTCGGCATATTCATGGCGTGGCTGATAAACCTATCGGGTGACGGTGCGTTTGGGGGTGCTAAGTTCCGCCGTCGTTTGCGCGGCACGGTTATGGTCGAGGCCACCCGTCTAAAGCGCCTGACAACCGAGAAGAAGGCCGAGCAGATTAGCGTTGGCGGTTTGCCGATGCCTACAAAGGTCGAGAGCCTTCATACGCTTATCGCTGGATCGACCGGCGCGGGTAAGACCGTACTAATCCGCGAGATGTTCTATACCGCCCTTTTGCGCGGTGATCGCACTATCGCTTTCGATCCCAACGGGGAGCTATATTCCAAGTTCGGCCGTGACGGCGACGTTCTGCTAAATCCATATGACGCTCGCACCAAAGGCTGGTCCTTTTTTAACGAAATCCGCAACGAGTACGACTTCAAGCGGTACACGCTTTCGATCATTCCGAAGTCGAAGGATGCGGGTGCAGAGGAGTGGCGCGGCTACGCCCGATTGCTGTTCCAAGAGACTGCCCGCAAGCTCCAGCATATCGGCAACCCGTCGATCCAAGAGCTATTCCGCTGGACGACGATTGCAGAGCCGAAGGACTTGAAGAAGTTCCTTGAGGGGACCGCAGCCGAGTCCATGTTCGTCGGTGCTGACAAGGCGCTGGCAAGCGCGCGGTTCGTCCTGTCCGAGTTTCTTCCCGAGCATCTGACCATGCCGCCCGGTACGTTCTCGCTTCGTAAATGGCTTGAGAACCCCAAGGGGGGCAATCTCTACATCACATGGCGCGAGGATCAGGCCCCGGCATTGAAGCCGCTGATTTCGGCGTGGGCCGACGTGCTATGCACGTCGATCCTGTCCCTGCCCGAGAGCCGCGATCGTCGGATTTGGATGTTCATGGACGAGCTGGCGAGCCTCTATAAGCTCCCGACCCTCATGGACGCGCTGACCAAGGGGCGAAAGCACGGCCTGCGGATCGTCGCCGGCCTGCAAACCGTCGCGCAGCTCAACCTCATTTACGGCGATGACGAGGCCCAGGCGCTCCGCGCGTCATTCCGCACGCTGGCGGTTCTTGGGGGCGCGCATACCGATCCCGAGACGTGCGAGGAAATGAGCAAGAGCTTGGGCGAGCATGAGGTCGAGCGCGACAATTTCAGCAAAAGCCGCAACTCGAAAGGCACCAATCGCACAACCTCCCTGCATACTGTTCGAGAGCGCGTCGTCATGCCGACCGAGATTTCCGGTCTGCCCGATCTAAATGCCTATGTCGCATTTGCGGGCAACCATCCGATAGCGCGGGTGGCGATGGAGATTTTGCAGTTCAAGACGCGGTTGGACCCGTTTGTTGAGCGCAAGATGGCAACCGCCAATGCTTAGTCAGCACGTCATCAAGCGCGGCGACGTGGATCGTATCGCCAGCTATTACGGCGATTCCGAGGACGACTACTACGCCAAGGAAGGTGAGTCGCAGGAGTGGCAGGGTAAGGGGGCCGAGGCGCTTGGGCTTACCGGCGCGGTTGATAGCAAGACCTTCCGAAAGTTGCTTGCTGGCGAGATTGGACCCGGCGAACAGGCCCGCACGTCGACGAGGAACGACAGCAACCAGCGGCTAGGGATCGACCTCACGTTTTCCGCGCCTAAGAGCGTGGCGCTACAAGCGTTGGTTGGTGGCGACGTGGACCTGATTAAAGCCCACGACGAGGCCGTCAGACGTACCTTGGAGAAGATCGAGGCACTCGCCCAGGCTAAGACCAAGACCAAGGGCGTGACGAGCGTTGAGACGACCGGCAACCTGATTATCGCCAAGTTCCGCCATGAGACGACGCGCGAGAAAGAGCCGTTGCTTCATACCCACGCGGTTGCGCTCAATCTCACCCAGCGAGCAGACGGTAAATGGCGGGCGTTGAAGAACGACGACATTATCAACGCCGTCAAAGTTATGGGGCCAGCCTACCGCGCCGAGCTGGCCGACATTCTACAGAAGCAGGGCAGGCAGCTTCGGTTCGGCCGCGATGGCATGTTCGAGCTGGCGCACATCACGCGCGAGCAGATCGAGGCGTCCAGCACGCGGGGCCAGCAGATCGAGCGCCGCCTTGCAGAGAAGGGCCTGACCCGCGAGACGGCCAGCGGCGACCAGAAGCAGATTGCCACGATGGAAACCCGCGTCAGCAAGGAGCGCAACGTCGATCGCGCGAAGCTGCACGCCGATTGGCAGGCTCACTCGAAAAGCATCGGCATCGACTTTGAGCGCGGCCGACCCGGTGCAGCCAAGGGCGACACCCACCTAGCCCAGCGCGAGCTTGGCGATCGAGACGAGAGCGACGCCGCTGCCCGCGCAGCCGTCCGCTATGCCATCAAGCACATTGCCGAACGTGAGGCGGTGATGGGGCGGGGCGACCTACGAGACACCGCCGTCAGGCACGGGGTTGGCACCGTCACCCTTGCCCGTATCGACGCGGAGATTGACCGACAAGTGAAGCAGGGGCGTCTAGTCGCGGGCGCGCCAGAGTATCGCAACGCATCCGAGTTGAACGGGCCGCGCATGACGCGGGCCGCCCTTGTGCAGCAGCGTGTCGTCGCTGGCGCCGATCCCAGCGCCGCAGCGCGCGAGGTCCGGCAGGAAATCGGTCGAGGTAACTACGTCCAGACCGAGCAACGATACACCACGCCCACCGCGATCGAGCGCGAGCGGTCAATCTTGAGCATCGAGAAGCAGGGAAGGGGAAAGCTCGCCCCGATCATGGGGGAGAAGGCCGCAGCGGAGCATTTCGCGCGCGCGCCGCTCAACGTGGGGCAGAGGGACGCCGCCACCCTCATGCTCACCACAACCAACCGCGTTGTGGGCGTTCAGGGCTATGCAGGGACCGGCAAGAGCCACATGCTCGATACGGCGAAAGAGCGCATCGAGGACGCCGGTTTCAAGGTCCGCGTCCTCGCCCCCTACGGTAGCCAGGTCAAAGCCCTTCGCGAATTGAACGTCGAGGCCAATACCCTCGCATCGTTCCTAAAGGCCAAGGACAAGGGCCTGACTGACAAGACCGTGCTGGTGGTGGACGAGGCCGGGACAGTGCCGGCGCGCCAGATGCAGCAGCTTCTACAGCTTGCCGAAAAGGCCGGCGCGCGCGTCGTGATGATGGGCGACACGGCGCAGACGAAGGCGATCGAGGCGGGCAAGCCCTACGATCAGTTGCAGGCCGCAGGGATGGCAACCGCTGGCATGACCGAAATCATGCGCCAGAAAGACCCGGTTCTAAAGGAGGCGGTCGAGCTGGCGGCCGAGGGCAAGGCGCGCGCGTCAGTCGCCAAGATCACCGACGTTCGGATGATCGAGGACGATCGCGAGCGCCACAAGGCGGTTGCCACCGAATATACAAAGCTCTCCCCCGAGGACCGAGCCAAGACGATCATCGTCACCGGGATCAACGACGCCCGCCGCGAGATCAACCGCAACGTGCGCGAGCAGTTGAGCCTTGAGGGCAATGGGGAGGTTCATTCCGCTCTAACTCGCCGCGACACGACGCAGGCCGAGCGCGCGCACGCCAAGAATTACGACGTGGGCGACACCATCCAGCCCGAGCGCAATTTCCCAAAATTCGGCTTGAAGGCTGGCGAGCTTTACACGGTGCTGGACAATGCCAAGCCCGGTAACGTGCTGACCGTTCGCGGAGAGGATGGCACGGAGCTGCAATTCGATCCGGGGAAGGCGAAACAGCTATCGGTCTATGAGACGACCCGGTTGGAGTTCTCACCCGGCGACGTGGTGCGCGCGACCCGCAACGATGCGTCCCGCGACCTCGCGAACGGGGAGCGGTACACCGTGACCGAGGCCAACGCCGGCAGCGTCAAGATCAGCGACGGCAAGCGCGAAATCGAATTGCCGACCAATCGGCCGATCCACCTAGACCACGCCTATGCGACGACGGTTCATAGCTCGCAGGGTTTGACGGAGGATCGCGTCTTGATCGACGCCAAGACGACGAGCCGCACCACCGCCCAGGACGTGTATTATGTCGCGATCAGTCGGGCGCGACACGCCGCGACCATCTTTACCGAAAGCCTCAAAAAGCTCCCCGATGCGGTAGCGCGGATCAATGAGAAGTCGGCCGCTTTGGAGCTTGGCCGCGATCGGGACAGCAGGTTCGGGAAGGCCAACCCGGGCGCGGTGGAGAAGGGCAGGGGCGACCGCGATCGAGCAGCCCCGCAGCGCCCGCCAGAGAAGGCCGCAGATCGCGATTACGAGCGGGCATGATCGCGTGCGCCTCATATACGACGAAGCCCGCCAGCACGGGGCTGGCGGGCTGTCAGGCGCAGTTCCGCGGTTGATTACCGCTTAGGGACCGGCACCCACGTCAGGGGTTGTGCAGGCCGACCGGGAACCGCGCTGTAGCTGACAAGGCCGCTACCAGCGGAGCAGACCTGATCCATGTAGCGCGCGCCCTTGGAGAACGCCTTGCCGTCGAAATAGCAGAAGTTGACGGCATCGAGGGGCGCACCGGGTCGCTGATCCGCTTGCGGTGCGGGACCGGGCGCAGCAGGAGCCGGCGTCGTCTGTGCCGAGGCCAGCGCGGGCAGGGCCAGCAGGCCGACCAGCGCGAGGGACTTCATCATAGGTTCGCATCCTCATGGTGATTATGGGGCAGGGGGGACCGCCGATCGCGCGCCCCAGGCGCGAGCCGCAGACTATCACCGGCAAGGAACGCGACTAGATCCCCGCCAGAGACAATACGGATGAAGCCGGAATCCGTCGCGCTATCGCGGCCGACGGTTGTTGTCTTTCCAGTGTGGACGAACAGCCCGCGCGCGCCGAGCTGGCGGCAGAGGGCATCGAACGAGAGAATGTCGGCCGTTCGGACAGGCCCACGGTAGCGTTTGGCTTGGATCAGCCAGCGCCGCCCGTTGAGGACGAACGCACCATCGGCCCCGCCGTCGCCGCTGTAGCGCCGGTTCCGTTTGATGGCATGGCCGCGCCGCTCCAATTCCGTCAGGATCATTTCTTCAAAGACGTAGGGATCGACCTTCCGCAGATAGCCGAACACCCGCGCCGGATTGGCACGCGGGCCGATCCGGTTGACGGTCGCCAGCGCCGTTGCCGCCGACCGGACCTTGCGGGCATGACGGCGCTCGCTCGCAGAGGAGCCGCCTAGCCAGCGCGCTCCGATCGCGGCGTACCAGATGCAAAAAAGGGCGGTCGCTATGACCACCCCGAGCAGGACCGGCGACGACACCGGCACCGTCAGTTTCCGATTTTCGAGTTTGCGAAGATCGGATCGTAGAACACTTCAACGAGCTGGCGGTCTTGGAAATACAGGGCGACGTTGATCGTCCGGTAGAGGAGCAGATTGACCATTTCCACGTCGAGGCTTTTCCCGACCTCGCTCTTTTTGATGAGCGTGGCGATGCGCTCGAATGTCCCCAGCGCGCCGTTGGCGTGAACCGTCGTAATCGAGCCGGGATGCCCGGTGTTGAGCGAATTGACGTATTCCCAGGACTCGTTGCCGCGAAGCTCCGCAAGGAAGATACGATCAGGCGACATACGCATACAGGCCGCAAGACAGGCATCGGCCGAGACGCGACCGACACCCTCGCCATAGAGCAGATGCACCTTGTTGCGGTGATCGGGCAGGAACAGTTCATGCACGTCCTCAATCGTGATGATGCGTTCCGAGCGCGGCACCTTTTCGATCAGGGACCGGGCGAATGTCGTCTTGCCCGAGTTCGTCTTGCCAGCGATGACGACGTTGCGCTTGTAGGTGATGCAGGCGTGAAGAAACTCCCGCCAGCGGCCTTCTCGCTTGAGGGCCAATAGCTCTAGCTCGAACGGTTCGAGCCGACCGAAATCGCGGCGTTCCGCTTCCGCAGCCGCTTCCGCCGCAGATGGACGGTTGAAGCTCTTATCGGCCAGCGAGGGGCTGGAAAATGCGCCTTCCGCGTCGAGCTGTTCCAGCGACTTCGCAACCGTCGAGTGCTTTCGGATCGACAGGGAGATTGAGCCGTCGATGACGGCCGGGTCGCGAACGATTTGGCCGCGCTGCCCACCGGGCAGCACGACCGAGTTGATTGCGCCGGGGTTCTTCCCGTTGAACACCGCAATGGCCGTGGTGAGCGACGTGATATAGGCCATGTTGAGTGCCGGGGCTTCATGCTCCTCCCACTCGTGGCGGGTACGCACGAAGATGACGCCGGGATAGTTGATCGTAACTTCCGTCACGTCGTCCCGGTCAAGATGCGGCATCAGGGGGCGCAGCAATTGCTGCACCACCTGATCCCTTGCCGGCTTAGCGCCGCTTGAGGTCATAGACCCCCCGGAAATCGAGATCGCGGGCGACATAGACCGACACGCGATCCCCTTGGTTTTTGTAGAGCGTGGGCGGGATATTGATCGTGTTTTCCAGCACGCGGCCCGCCGTGTCGCTGGTGGTGTTGGTGCTTTGCCCGAACCGGATATTGCCGCTGGTGCCTTGATTGGCGGCATACTGACCAGCAGCGTCGATCAGGCTCAACAGGATCGCAGCCCCGAACCGCTGCATAAAGTGGTTGTCGATTTGCCCGCCAACGCCGCCCTCACCGAGCGGGCCAGTACCGGGGCTGTCCACGTTGATGATGACGCCCTTCGGCGTTTCCACGCGCGACCACTGGATGAAGATGCGCGACTGACCTTGCCGGATGCCGCCTTGGTAGAAGCCGACAACCTTGGACCCGCGATCGAGCAGCACGACGCGCCCGTTCGAGGAATAAACGTCCCGTGTCAGGTAGCAGGAGGTCATACCCGCGACCGTGGAGACGATCTTGGTTTCCAGCACGCAATCGAGCATCGCGCCCCGCGTCAGCAGATAGTCGCGGTTGCCGAGCTGGCCCGCGCGCTCCGGGGTGATCTTGAGCGGTTGCAGCGCGCTTTGCAGCTCGCCCCCGCCGCCACCTTGACCGCCCGAGGCGTCACCGCCCGCTTGCGCCGCAACGGGCTGGACGCTTCCACCGCCGTTGCCGCTGCCAAAGTCGCCACCAAGGCGGCGCGCTCGCAGTGCTTCCGCACGCGACACCGGACGCGCCCCGCCGCCACCCGCATATTGGGGCGGGGGAGCCGAGACATTTGCAGCACCAGGTTGCGCGCCAACCGGCGTCAGGGGCGCGGTGCCGTCGATTGCGGGAACGACCTCGCCATTGGGGCCGATCATCGGCTTGCCGTTCGCATCGACCTGTGCCGGGACAATTTGCCCGTCAGGGCCGACCACCATGTTTTGCGCCACTTCCGGCGCTGGCGTCGGGACGCCCGTGGGCGCAGCACCGGGGCCGCGACCAGCGTTCGGATTCCTCACCTTCACCATTTCGGCTTCGGGCTTCTCGTTCGTCTCCCGTGTCACCCGCAGCGCACGGGAAATGAACACGACAGCGAAGATCGCGACGAACGCGAGAACGACCATCATAAAGGCTTTGGTGCCGGGGGCCGCTTGTCGTTTCAGGCCCGCCGAGAACGCTCCCCGCTCGCCCTCGATGCGCCGATTACCATCTTCATCAACGACCCAATCGCCTTCGCGGGCAGCTTCGCGCGCGGCCAGTTCGTCCTCGACGTCGATAGGCTCGTTTGAACGCCGACCGATCATTGCGCGTCTCCCTTCAAAACGCGCTCGACATTGGGCGACGACGTACCCGAGTTGTTGGGGACGCCGTAGGGGTCGAACGCTTCATTGAACACGGCGAGGCTTTGGTTTCCGAGCCGCAGATAGAATTTCGGATTAATTTTCTGGACGACCACCACGTCATTTGCCGCGCCCGTGGTGTTGCGGTTGACGATGCTTTCCTTGCCGTCAGCATCGACCATGTAGATCGCGGGAACGTCGCGGTTGCCGGGGAACTTGAAGAAGGTGAACTCTCCGTTGTCCCACACATTCACCGGGGCGATGCTGTAGTCCCCCGACATGGTATATTTGAGGTTCGGCTTGCGGCGTTGCGCGGTGAAGGCCGCATCCGTCGCGGCGCGTTCCACCGCCGAGGCACGGCCCTGCGCCGTTTCACCCGGATAGGTAAAGGCGAGCTGGTACACCGCGCTCGCCCTGCGCGTGGGAACATAGTTCAGCCGGAAATTGTAGCTGCGCCTGTCCGTCACGATGACAAGGTTCGTGGTGGCGTTATCGGCCTTCGGCTTGATGAAAACGTGGTTGCGCTCGATCGCGAAGGACCACGCATCCGCATCGCCAAAGGCGTGCGTCACATAGGTTTCGCCCTCTTGCAGAATGATATGCGTTGCGATGCCGATAACGCCGTCGAGCTGGACGACGTTTTCGGGATCGTACCGCACATAGCGGATGCGGTTGTCTTTCGGGGACACCGTAGGGACTTGCGCGGCGACCGGCGCGGCCACGACGCAGGATGCCAGCAGGGCCAGGGCGAGCTTTCTCATCGCGTGATCCTCCCTCACCGTTGCACGACTTCGGGGTCAGCCCGGTAGGACGTGACCTGAAAACCGAGGGGGTTGATGCGGCGATCAGCCTCGTTCGTCGGCGCGTTGATGTATTTGTAGGCGACCGTTCCCACCCAGTTCAGGACCGGGGCCGGATCGCCGTTCGAGTTGACCTGTTGCGTGCTGAACCGCACCACGGCGGTTCCGCCCTGCCGGGTCGGAGTGATCGAGGCGACGTTGACGACAATGCGCGCCCGATTGGTCAGCACCTTGTCGCGACCTTCCGGCCCCTCATAGATCGCGAAGTATTCCTTCTGGACCGCAGGGGAGCTTAGGAGCGCCGTGGTGTTATACGTCGTCTGGATGGTGTTGTAGTCGTAGCCCTCGCGATTGAGGACGTAGGTATTAAGGAAATACCGATCGACCGCCTCGCCATAGGTTTCTTGGGCGTTCGACAGCCGGGTAATCGGCTCGACCCGGCCCGTCGCATTATCGACGCGAAGCACGAACGGCTCCACCGTCTTTAGCGGTGTCAGACCGGCAATAGCGGCGACGGTGCCGAGCGCGCCGATCGTCGCGGTTCCGGCAACCAACCATGCCCGCTTTGCGGACTTTTGCAGTTCGAGCAGATAGTCGCGCTCAAGCCCACGGCTTTCCGCGATGTAACTGCCAACCTCCTCTGACCTGACCCGCTTTCTCACAGTTTGATCCCTTGGCCTTCGAGTTCGGGGGGAAGCGTCCGATTGATCGGAACGCGGTGGCGTTCATTCGGCCTAGCGGGGCCTTTCGACGCGGTGGCACACCCCACCAGCGAAAGGGCCGCCAAGATTAGTACGGCGTGTCTCATGCGCTTCCCCTAGATAGAATCTACCAACACCGTAGCATTACACATCGAAATTGCAATTTTGAAGGCATAAAAAAAGGGGCGGCATTTCAGCCGCCCCGCATCGGGTAATTGGTTACGGTATTGTTGCGGCTATCGCTTGAAATACCCTACGGCAGCACGGGCCGTTGCCCTAGCGGCAGGCGCGTAGGCCCGACCCGCAGCAGCCGCCCCGCTGCGAATTGTTGCCGCGTCCTTTGCCAGTGAAGCCGATGCAGACTTGCCGACCGAACCGGCCATGCTGGCACCGCCAGAAGCCACGGCTTTCGCGCCGCGCAATTCATGGAAGAAGCTGATAGCCGCACCACCGGCCAAGCCCGACGCCATACTCGGTAGCTGCATCAAAACGAAGATCAGAGCGACCGACAAGACGACCGCGCCCCCCACCGTGTAAACGATGTTGACCTCCCCATCGAAAGCCATCTGTTCCATGTAGTTGCCGTATATGTTGATGAGCAGGCCGAAGATCGAGGCGAACATGACGATCAGCAGGCCGTAGTTCACTATCTGGCCCACCCACGATTCAAAGAACCGTGACGTGGCCGGGAACAGCATCGCGGCTATGAACAACGGCCCTAGCCCCGCCAGCAGCGCGAGCGCCAGCTTGGCTATGATGAGGAAGGCCGCGCCGATCGCGCCGAAGATCGCCGTTGCCAGGATGATGACCACGGCGAGCAGCGCATAGGTGATGCCGTTGTCCTCAAAGAACCCGGCCTTGTCGAACGCTTCGCCAGCGGCCTTGAAGCCCTTGCCTAGCGCATCGTCAATGATCCCTCCCGTGCCTTGGTTGACGGCTGTAGGATCAGACAGAAGGGCCGAGGCGAGCTGGTCCGGTGTGGTGCGGATCGCAGCGGCAATGTCGCCTTGGTACAGGCCGACAGACAGGCCAGCGCCGACGATCAGAGCGATACGCGCCGACCGCATGACGAAATCCGCAAACGGCATTTCGACTTTGCCCTGTGCGATAGCCAAGCCGTAGAGGATGAAAGAAACCGTCAGACAGATGATGACGACGGGGGTTATCGCCGCGATTGCCTTGGACGAAATGTCGGTTACGAACCGAGCAGTCGTTTCATCAATCTTGGTGAAAAGTGGCTGGACTAGCGCATAGCCTTCCATGTCGAACGCTCCCTACTACCGGATGACCGGCACCTTTTTGTTATTGGGGTCGAGCGCCAAATCGTTGAGCGCCTTCTTAGCGTTACGGCAGTTTGGCGACATGCCGAGTTCGCCGGGGTTATTGTTGCACTCCTTGATTTTGGCGGTGCGTTCCTCCCCATTCGTCTTGTAATAATCCACGTCATGCGTGGCTTCACCGCAGCCGGCGAGCGCGAGGCTCGCCAGCATCAGCGAAGCGGCGAGGGCTGGCGCCCTCACCGGATCACCGGGACTTTGGTGTTGTTGGGATTGAGGATGCGCGAGCTAAGGTCACGCTTTTGCTGGCGCACCAGATCGGCCTCCGACTGCTGCAACATCGCCATGAGTTGCAGCTTGGTTTGCTCATTCTGCATCGCGCCCTGTTCCGAGGCGATGCGGGCTTGAAGCTCCGCAATGGCCTTCGGGTCTTGAGTGCGGCTGATTTGCTGGGTGAGCTGGTCGAGTTGGTTCAACCGGGCCTGCGCCCCGGCGTAGGCTTGCATCCCCACCGCCTTGTTGGTTGCGCCGAGCGCCGCTTGACGTTGCCGGATGCTACCCATGCCGTTGTTGACGGTGCCTGATAGCTGGTTCTGGCGCGCGATGGCGTCGATCGACCCCGAGATACCCGCGTACCCGCCCCGCTGCGCCGAGTCATAGACCTGCTGCCAGTTGGACGGCAGATTGTTGCGGATGGTGCGATCATTGAAAATGTCGCCCATCCCGCGCGAACCCGTCGCGGACTTGTAGGTGCTTTCGAGCTGCGAATAGGTGCGCTGTAGCTGCGAGAGCTGCTGGCGCATCTGATCGACCTGTTGCTTGGCTTGGACGATCGCTTTCAGATCGACCACGGCCAACTGTGCCGACGCGGGGGCCGACAAGACGAAGGCCGCCACAAAGGCGGCCCCCGATAGAGTGAGACTTTTTCGCATGGTCACTTACTCCTTTCCGCTTTCGCCTGCTCCAAAAAGACCGGGAGCCATTTAGCCGGATCGTCGCCGTATTCCCCGATAATGCGCTCCGCCAAATCGGCGTTTTCGGGGGTGCCGGATAGGACCAGCAATTCGTCATCAAAGCCCGTCAGGTTCAATTCGGCAAGTGCCGATGAATCGCCCTGTTTTATCAGGAAGCGACGGCTTGTCTCCCCCAGGTCGCGCACCAATTCAAACTCCGTTTCGGTGAGCTTGAAGCCGTTGACGTAATCGTCCCGATCCGCGCCGGGATTGGGGAGAAAGATATACGTCGCGGTTTGCTGGACGAGGGTTTTGGCAATGGGGCTTTGGAGCGCGTCACTCGGCTCCTGCGTGGCGAAAACGAAGATGCCGTTTTGCTTACGGATGGTCTTGGCTTTGTTTTTCGCCAAATCCTCGAAATCCGGGTCCGAGAGCATTTTCCAGAACTCATCGAACGCATAGATGAAGGGCGGCTTTTTGGCCGCATCTTCCGGCGCAAGCATCCCCTCCGTCCGATAGATCAGGTACATCATAAGAGGCGCGCGGATTTCCGGTGTCTCCAAGAACTCCGTCACGTCGAAACCGTAGATACGGTGCGTCGTCAGGTCGAGTAGGTCAGCATCATTGTCGAAAAGCCAACCGAACTCGCCACCCTCCGCGAACTTCAACAGTCGCGCATGGACAGTCGGCCGACCTTCATCGGACAGAGGATTGGGTAGGGATTGCAGCAACACCGACATGCGCCGGTACGGCTTGTCGATATGAAACATGAGCGTGTTGAGCGCGCTGTCGATTTGCTGTTCATCCGCGTGCGTCACCGGATCACCAGCGCCGCTTGCAAGCCGCGTCAGCAGGCGCTTGAGGAACGTGATGTTGCGGCCCGTGGGTTCGAGCTGGAACGGGTTGAAACCCGTGGGTTCACCGATGCGAAGCGGGAGGTAGCGCCCGCCCATCGCACGCAGCACGATTTCCATGCCGCGATCCTTGTCGAACGCGACGATCGTCGGGCCGTATTTCTGCGCCTGTGCGAGCATGAAGCCGAGCGTTACGGTCTTACCCGTACCGGACTTCCCGATCAGGATCGTGTTGCCCAGGTACGGCTTGCCGCTCGAATCTTCGGTCGCGGGCGAGGGGTGGAAGTTGAAATAGACCGGCGTTTTGCTGACCGTCTTGAGGATGGTGACAGCCGGACCCCACGGGTTGCCCGTGGGCTTGCCGCTCATGTAGTTGTGGAAGGGCGAGAACGACAGGAAGTTGAGCGACGTGATCGGCGCGGGCCGGGGCCGGTACTTCCAGTTGGCGGGGAGCTGCGCCCACCAGCCAGCCTCTAGCGCAAGGTCGAGCGTCTTAGGCACCAGCGCCACGTCGGCGAGCATCGCGGTTGTGGCCGAGATATGCTGGCGCACCTGTTCCGCCGTGTCGCCAAAGACGGTGACGGTTGCATGATGTTCGCCCATGACGAACTGACCCGACATGAGCGAGTTTAGGGCCTCATCAATTTCCGCGATCTGGACGAACGCCACGTCCTTGGCATCCTCCAATAGCTTCTTCTGCTTCTGCAAAGCCTCCTTGGCGGCAGGGCGCGAGAGCGACGAAAAGCTCTGCGTCAGCACGAACTCAAAGTCGGATTGCAGGAGGGTGTTGAGCTGCCCCGGCTCCGTCTGTGCGTCGTACTCGCCCACTTCGACCATGCCGAAGCGCCGCAGCCGATTGGAGGTGCGGATTTCGCCAATCTCGCCCCACTGGCTGAAAATCGGCCGATTGACGGCCATGTATTCACCGAAGCGTTCACGGCATACCGGCATGGGGATATGCTCGCCATTGACGAGGAACGCCAGAAATTCGAGCGCCGACGAATAGGCGTGGCCGTTGTGATCGTAGATGCCGAGGACTTCGGGGCGGTACTTGTCGAGCGTCTTGGTCAGAGCGCCGACAGTATCTTCCAGCCCCTTTAGGGCGATCCCTTGCCGGGTCAGCTTTTGCTCAAGCGTCGGCTTTTCCCGACGCGCGAAGAACGACAGCACCTTGTCGGTTTCAGGCCGCCAGATGATCGTCAGGTAGAGGTCGTTGACCATGAGGGTCAAATCTTCAAAGCTCGAACGATACTTGGAATCGAGCTGGCGGCAGAACACGTTCGAGAACTCCGCATCCGGGTACTCGAACACCTTGCGGCGAACGACGTGCGACCAGAACGAGACGTGCGCGGAGGCGAGGCCGCGAACCGCGTTGTTCAATTCGCGCGTCCAGCGAAATACCTCCTCCTCCGATGCCGCCTGATGCGACCGGCCCGAGATACGGAGGATGGTCATATACTCGCCATTGCGAGTTGAGATCGCAGTATCGCTTACATGGTGCGAAAACGGCAGATAGTCCGCAATCGCGCCCTCACTCTTGAGAACATCAAGCGCCGTTTTCGTCGCCATGCTACTTCCTTTTTTTGCGATAGCGGGCCGTGGAATAGGTCGAGCCATTCCAGAAGGCCTTGTTGCGATTTCGGAACTTAGTCTCGAACCACAGGCCCCAGATGCGGAACGCCTTGTCGTCGTGTTTCGTGACCGCCGCCATGACGATCCAGAACGGTATCATCAGGAGCCAGAGCCAGAGGCTAAAGAGCATCGCGATCGACGCGACGAAGATGCAGACGTACAGGAACGCCATAAAAGGGACACCCGCGAAGGTCGCTACGCGGGTGGCACCTTTGAACAGCGGGAACGCTTCCTGCTGTTGCCGAGCCATAGTTTAGGACCCGGACCAGAACATCGGCACCAGGGCCGAGGCAGAACCGGCGATGATGCAGCCGACCGCAACACGAACAAACGTGTCCTTCTCGACCATGCGCGCGCCGTAGCCCACGCCGGTCAGGATAACGATGATCGTAAAGACGATCGGGCCGATGATCTGGATTTGATCGAGAAAGCTCTGCGTGATGCTCTGCGCCTGTTGCAGTCCCTGCGCCATCGCGGGCGAGGTTGCGAGAGCGCCAGCGGCAACACTGGCACCCAAACGGAGCGCGATCCGACCAGCTTCATTTTTCTTCATGAGTTTCATCCTTCAACATGAAAGTGCCCTCGGAGACACCGAATTTGTCATCCAAGAAGCTGAATAAGGACCGGGGATCAGCCCAGCACCGCAACTCCCCTCGCTGGGTTCCCAAGGAGCAAGTAGCCGGGTTCCCCGTCTTGGGATCGACAACCTGAAACGTGAAATACCAGCACTTCGCCTCCTTCCGAACAACCGTTACGTTTTCGACAGGATACTCACGAAAAGCCCGTTCGACCTCCCGTTGCTCGATCAACCTCATTGCCCGCCCCCCATTTCTCGCAAACCGGCAAAGGCCGGACCGGAGAATATGACAGTTTGAAGGCCCCTCAATTGACCGAGCCTAATCCTATCAGCATTACAGTTTTGAAGGCAATAGCCAGAACGCACGTTCAGAAACTTTCCACAGAGGCCGTCAGGCGAACCGGGCCGGTGTCCGATTCGGGCAGATTCTCGGGGGCTGGCGGGGGGGTGAAGGCGTCCCGAGGGCCGCGCGAGAAGGCATCGCGCATACCGTCATTTGCAGACGGTTGGGCCGCTCCACTCGCACCACGCGGCCCCGCGATTTGGCTCTGATCGACCGACGCAATCTCGACTGGATCGCGCTGGCGAGCAGGGGGAGCCGAGCGAGGGACGGAGCCGGACGACAAAGCAGGCACAGGCAAAGAGACTTGCCCGACGACTTTGCGGACATAGCCGTTAGAGAAGCCACGGCGCAGATTGCCAGTGTTGTAGCAGGAGAGCGCGCCGTGGATGGCGGCTTGTCCGCCATAGGATTTCACCGACTTTGCATAGCATTGCGTCAGGATGACCGCAGCCGCTTTGAGGTTGGTGCATGGCTCAAACAGAATGTCCGGCGTGAGGCCAAGCGCAGTAAAGTTGTTCGAGTTTATCTGACCCAATCCGGCGTCAAAATTATAACCATTTTGGAGCAACCAACGAACTGTCGCGATTGCTTCCGCCTCGTTTCGGGGCTGGCGAGGGAGTTGTGACCTCCCGTTTATGCCGATTGCAAACTGGTATCCCTTGGACTCCTGCATGACCACCGCCGATAGGGTGCGAAGATGCACCGAGGGGGCGCATCGGCCCGCCAGGGACTCGAACGATTCCGAATAGCCGGGGCTTGGCACTTGGGCGGAAGCCTGCGTTCCTGCGGCTGCAACGGAGGCCATCAAAAGTGCAGTTTCGAGGCTCTTTCTCGCCCCGATTTTCGCTGCACGTTTCATCTTACCTAACCGTCTGTTAGGTTGATATGACCCATCATGAGGCACCCGTTGTCTCCTACCTTGAAGCCTAATGGCATCAAGATTGCAGTTTTGCAGCGGTTACGCAACGTGAATGGGGGTTAGTTCGGATGAGTGATGACGATCAAGTACCACAAAAAGGCGATTACATGAGCGACCTTCAATCTATGGACACCGACGCGCTAAACGCGATGCGTAGCGAGATTGAGGCGGAATTGAAGCGACGTGAGGCGAAGGAACGCGCCGAAGCTCGTAAGAAGATCGTGGACCTTGCCAATTTGCATGGGATCGACCTATCGTCCATCACCGGAGCGTCAAAGGCCCGCTACCGTAATCCCGATGCACCGTCCGAAACGTGGACGGGCAAGGGCCGGAAACCAAAGTGGGTTGCGGACCATTTGGCTGCTGGAAAGTCACTGGCTGATTTGGAGCTATAAGGCGCTCCCACGGAGGCGAGCATGAGCAACGTGATCCCGTTCCGGCGCATCGGTGAGGAACCGACCTCCGATACCGTGCCGGAAAGCTCCCCGAGGCCGCGCATCGACGCGGCCAAGGTCCGGCGTCAGAGCGCGATGGTCGCGCGAGGCGCGGGCGGGTTCGCGTTCGGATTGCTTCGCCTGGCGCTTTTCCTGCCGCTGCTATGGTTGAGGCGACCGATCCGATTCATGCTCGGCCTCGCGATCTTCGGTCTGTTCATCGCCATGCCGCTTATCTGGTTCGGGATGCACGGCGACGATCCCAAGCGCATGTCCCTGTTCCTCACCGCGTCAGGGTCATGGTTTGGCGGGTTGGTGTTCCTATGGTGCTACGACAGCCTCTTGCTGCGGTTGTCACCCACACCGATAGTTCTCAACTGACGACGGAGGGGGCCAACCGGCCCCCTCTCTTTTTGCCGCCTCTGGCGGCTTTGCAGGCTTTCTATGACCGATGCGACAACGGCCACCCGCTTGATGAAGATGGCGCTTGCCCTCCTCGATCGGACGGACGAACAATCCGCCGCCTGCCATCTGCAGGCGGCTATCGACGCGATGGAACGGCGAGGGCCGATGCTCCCCGGCGAGACGATCAGCGAGGCTGACGAACTGCGCTATCTCGGACCCGTACCCAGCGCAGCCAATTAGGCGTCTATGGCGCGCTCTCGGATCGCGCGCGTGATTTCATCGAGCAGCGCCAGGATCGTTGCATCGGTTTGATCCGACGCGAAGGCTTCCACGATCCGGGCCGATTCCTCGAAACCGTCTGGTGCATCGTCGGGCATGGCAACGTCTCCACGGTCGTTAGGCGCATATCCTAAGCTATAGTGCTACGATGACAACAAGATTGCCAGCAGCATAGCGACAATACCGAGGATAGCGGGAAAGGCCGCGACTTGGATGCGGGCCATTCCCGCTGCATATGCCCCGCCACTGAATAGAGCCACGGCCATCCCGCAGTAAAACAGTACGTTCAACACCGTAAGTCTCCGGCTTTGTTTCGGAGACATTAAGAGAACATTGGCTGATAAGATATTGTTAGCCCATGCAACTACTGGACGTTTCTATAGGCGACCTTCTAGCGCCGGTTTTGCCTTGTCCGTCAAACGACCCGAGTAGGAATGAGGTCGCCAGCGGTTTTGCTCCCCCGCCGACGACCTCACCCGAGGCGCAGCCGACCCGGTAGGATGGGAGGACACAAGTCTCGCAGCCATCACGCTTCACTTACCCCTACCCAACCGTCCGGCAAACGACCGTTTATCGAGCAGCCAGCGGCATGATGCGAATGTGCTCCGGTTTACCGCTTGCACTGTCCGAAAACTTGTTTAACCATTCGTGACCGATAAACGGGTGCCATTCGGCATATCGGACACCGGGATTGCATGACACGATGACAGCGCAGCACGCCTCCCCCAAGGCAATGCGAATTGGCTATGCCCGCGTCTCGACCGAGGACCAGAGCCTTGAGGCGCAGATTGCAGAGCTGCGAGCGGCCGGATGCGAGGAGATCTATTCCGAGCGCGCCAGCGGCAAGAAGGACAACCGCCCCGAGCTGAAGAACGCCCTACGCGCGATGCGCGCCGGCGACACGCTTGTCGTTACCCGGCTTGATCGACTTGGCCGCAGCCTGTCCCACCTCGTTCAGACGGTAGCGGACCTTGGCAAACGCGGGATCGGGTTCGAGAGCCGCGCCGAGCATATCGACACCGCCAGCGCCGGGGGTGAGCTTGTGTTCCATATGTTCGCCAGCTTCGCGCAGTTCGAGCGCCGCCTAATCAGCGAGCGCACGAAGTCCGGCCTGTCGAGCGCGCGCGCCCAGGGCCGACTTGGCGGGCGGCGACCCAGCATGACGATCGCGCAGCTTCGCCAAGCGAAGCGCCTGCTAGACGATCCAAAGATTTCATCCAGCGATGTAGCCAAGACTTATGGCGTAAGCCGGTCAACGCTGTACCTTGGACTGAAAAGACTCGAAGTAGGAGCGAGTCAATCACCCGCCAAAGCGGCTGCATAGGGGCGGCAACCCCGTAGTCGTGATGCCCGCACGAAGGATTGAATATGTCGAGAGAGCCAACGGCAATTGGTGCAGTCACCGCAGACCTTTTCGCGTCCATTGAACGCCAGCAGAACAAGAGAACTCCGCGTGACCTTGCCCTGATCGAGCGCGGCCTAGAGATTGCGGCCCGCCGCCCCGAGGGCGACGAAGTTACGTTCATGCACTCGACGCTTTGCGCGGTCGGGATGCCGCGATCGAAGGTGGAAGGTGACACCTTTTCCCGGATCAACGGCAACGCCGCGATCGAGCTGCGCGCCGGGAAGCTCTGGAATGGCAAGGCGATGGTCAAGCAGCCCCTACCCTATGGACCGATCCCTCGCCTGATCCTCGCCTATGTGTCTGCCTATGCGGTGCGCGAGAACACCCCCGAGATACCGTTTGGCGATAGTGCCAACGACGCCTTGCGGCTGTTGGGGATCGAGAAAAGCGGGCAGGGATTCCGCATGTTTCGGACCCAGCTACAGGCACTCGCAGCTTGCCAGATGACTATCGGTTTCACGTCCGGCGATATTGCATCGACGTTCGACGGAAGCCCGGTCGAGCAGTTCGACGCTTGGCTTCCGGGGAAGGAAGGCCAGCGTTCGCTTTGGCCGTCGCGCTTGATCCTTGGAAGGCGGTTTTTCGAGACGCTACGGGACCACGCCGTACCGATCGACCTTGAGGCCCTGTCGGCGCTTCGCAGTTCGGCATTGGCGATGGACGTGTATCTGTTCCTTGTGCAGCGGCTCTACCGCATCGGCGCACCCCTGACGCTGAATTGGTGGCTCCTAAAGGATCAGTTCGGCCAAGAGTATGTCGGGGCGGATGCACTGGCCGACTTCAAGAAGAAGTTTAGAAAGGCGCTCGCCCAGGCATTGAGCGTCTATCCGGGGGCAAACGTCGAGGTGGTCCGTGGTGGCGTGACCTTCCGCAAATCGGCCCCGGCCGTCGATCCCGTTACCGCCAAACGCCTTCGCGCCGCATAGGAACAGCGCCAAGGGGGCCGGTGATAATCGGACCCCCTTGGTGGTGGTGATAATCAGACCCCCTCCGCAGCCGGTGATAATCGGACCCCCCGGCGTGCTGGTGATAATCGGACCCCTTTGGGGTGGTGATAATCGGACCCCCCGCCGAGGTTGCGAGAGCGGTGATAATCGGACCCTTTTCACGGTTTCAGGCGGTGATAATCGGACCCCCTTTGGCAAATCCGAGGTGGTGATAATCGGACCCTATTGCGGTGATGATCGGACCCCTTGCGCGGTGATAATCGGACCCGAGACGACTCGCGTTTTCGGTGATGATCGGACCCCCCTAACCTATAGAAACCTATACCCCTTCCTTTAGCGGCGTGCCTGTGGACAAGTCGCAAAGGCGGATCGACGCGCAAGACGATACGTGGAAATCCAGACCCGAGGGTCAGCACCGCCTCTTGGGGGCTACGCCCCCGCCGGCTCCTCGCTTCGCTCGCCCGACCACGCTTCGCGCGGTCGTCCCACCCGGCATCCCCCTTTGATGACGGCCTACGGCCGGCGTTATTGAATCCTCCATCACTGGCGTCTCGCTTCGGAGAGTGGCGAGAGCGATCGAGAACCAGAACCGGACGAGCTGGACGAAAAGGCAGGACGCGGCGGCAAGCCGCCGCGATGGCTTCCGAAGGAGCCAAGCGGTTCCGGCAGCGCCCACATCGAACGAAGGCCCAGCGGATAGGTCAGTGAAGGAAGGATCGGGGCCAGCGCCGCCAGAAATGAAATGGGCTTGGAGGGCGGCAACCCATCCAAGCCCGGTTTCGCTCGCCCGCAGGAGGGAGTGAAAGTCGAACTCCCATATAGCCGGTCGCGCGGTGAAATCCAACAGGGGCCGCAGGATGCGGCCTGAAAAAGACAATGCGGCGACCTGTGCGACAACCCTGTTCCCATTCTGTTCCGGCGCGGTACAATGGGGCGAAAGGGATTCTCGTATGCTGCCACTCATGCAGCCGGTCCCGCTCGCAGAGGTTTCGCCGTCGCTTCGGCTTCGGATCATCGGCGCAGCGGGTGCCGGCTTCCCCTCCCCGGCCCAAGATTGGGAGGAGGACGCCATCAATCTTGCCGAGCTGCTTAGGCTCAATCGCGCGGGCAGTTTCGTGTTTCGGATCAGCGGCACGTCGATGATCGAGGCCGGTATCAATGACCATGATGTTGTCGTGGTCGATCGGGACCGAAACCCGATGCCAGGGCATATCGTGATCGCGGTAGTCGATGGCGGGTTTGTGTGCCGCCAGTTGGTAGCGCGCGACGGCGTGCCGTACCTTGAGGCCCGCAATGCGCGGCAGAACTATGCACCGACGATCGCGGCCGACCCGGTTGAGGTATGGGGCGTCGTTCGCGCGAGCGTCCGCGACTTTTTGAGATAGCGCCGTGACGTGGGCGATCGTTGATATTTCCAATTTTTACGTGTCGGCCGAGCGCGTCTTTGACCCCAGCTTGCGGCGCGTCCCGGTGATCGTGTTGAGCAACAACGACGGTTGCGCGATCGCCAGGAGCGAAGAATCCAAGGCGCTGCATATTAAGATGGGCGACCCGCTGTTCCTGCTGCGCGACACGATCCGCAAGCACGGCATACAGGTCCGATCGAGCAATTATGAACTGTACGCCGACCTCAACAGGCGGTTCAACATGGTGCTGGCCGAGCATAGCGATACCGTCGAAATCTACTCGATAGACGAGAGCTTTTTCCGTCTCCCTTTGCTGGCAAACGGGCGCGGCGACGTGCGCGCCGCGCATAAGGTCCGCGCCTCTATCCTACGGACTGTCGGGCTTCCGACGCGCATCGGCTTAGGGCCGACCCGCGCGCTATCGAAGGTTGCCAACGCGCTCGCCAAGGCGACCGAGAAGGTCTGGAATGGCGTGGTGGACCTCCACGACGAGGAGTTGCGCCGACGCCTCTTTGCCGAATGGCCGGTTGGCGAGGTGTGGGGCATCGGCAAGGCCCTGACTGCCTCGCTGCAACGGCTTGGCGTGCGGACTGCCAGCGACCTCGTTGCGATGGAGCCAGCGGTCGCGCGCGACGTGGGGACCGTCGTTCTCGAGCGCCTTGTTCGCGAGCTTAACGGCATCGAGTGCGACGACTTCAAACCGGAGCCGGATGCGATGAAGGCTACCGCCGTGACGCGCCAGTTCGGGGCGCCCGTCACATCGGTTGACGATCTACGCGAGGCAATGGCGCGGCGAGCTGGACGCGCAGCCGAGAAGATCAGAGCTAGGGGATTGGTGGCGCAACGCCTGATCGCGTTCGCGCATGGATCGAAGCATCGCCCGAACCCGCCGTCCGCTTCCCGATCGGTGCGGCTGTCGCCAGCAAGCAACGACCCGCGCGTCATCATCGCGCACACATCGCGGATGGTGGACCAGATGTTTGTTCAAGGCGGAGTCTATACGAAATGCGGCGTGCTGTTGGAGGAGCTGACCCCGGAGGGAGCCGCCCAGGCCGACCTATTCGCCCAGCCTGATCCACGCGCACCGGCTTTGCTGGCGGCATTGGACGGTATCAACGCCCGGTTTGGCCGGGACACCATCAAGATCGCGGCGCAAGGGTGCGGCGCGAAACCGAGTGACACGCGGCGCAGCCAGAAAAGCCCGTCGTGGACCACCAATTTTGCGGAGATTCCCGTAGCCAGGTGAAGGACGAAGAAGGGTTCGACGCCTGCCGCGCTACGCGCGTCACCGTGGCCCCTAGTCGCTTCGCTCCCCAAGCCCGCAAGCGGTCTTGGCCCTGACGGGTTTGGACCCACATGGCAGAAATCCGACGGCGCAGACGCGCCGTAGTGGGGAGAGGGGGACGCTGCCCCCCTCTCCCCTGCAAGGGCTATCAGGCCGACCGAGGCTCAGTCGCTTCGCTCCCTGCGCCCGCACCACTCGGCCAGATAGCCCTTGCCCCCCACGCCCCCCGCTGTTCGCCACGAGGCAGGGTTGCAGGCGGGGCCTGCACCCCAGCGGACGAGGGAAGGTGTGAAATGACCGAGGCTATCGAGCGTGACGAGGTAGGGGCAAAGCTGTTGGAGCTTGGTCTTTGCACGGCCTACGAGGGGGTTTGAGTAGCAACGGAACAGAAAACCTACATAAGGGGCTTCAAGCATCGTC
>NZ_JBMDKQ010000032.1:0-28267 GCF_057809795.1 Sphingobium sp. FG125 | reverse complement strand
GAGTGCCGGCCTGTCACGCCGGAGGTCGCGGGTTCGAGCCCCGTCACTCGCGCCATTTCCTGCCGATGCAGGGGATGGCGCAATCGCGCAGATGAATGGGCCGACACGCATGGTATCGGCCCGCCTGTCCTTAGGTTACAGATTGTCGCCCGTGATGGCAGGAGCCAGCGGTTCGTTTGCCAGCCAGCGATAAATGCCGCCTGCGGCCAGCGCGCCGACCATCGGGGCCAGCCAGAACAGCCATAATTGCTGCACCGCCAACCCGCCGACCAGCAGCGCCGGACCCGTGCTGCGCGCCGGATTGACCGATGTGTTGGTCACCGGAATGCTGATCAGGTGAATGAGCGTCAGCGCCAGCCCGATCGCGATTGGCGCAAAGCCTGCGGGCGCGCGGCTGTCGGTCGATCCCAGGATGATGACCAGGAAGCCCAGCGTCAGCACCGCCTCAATCGCAAGGCCCGCTTCCATGCTGTAGCCGCCGGGCGATTGCGCGCCATAGCCGTTGACCGCTAGCCCGGTGCCGGTCAGGGCAAAATCCGGCTGACCGCTGGCGATGAATAGCAATAGCTGCGCCGCGATGACGGCGCCGATCAGTTGCGCGATGATATAGGGCGCGATGTCGCGCACCGGAAAGCGCCCGCCTGCCCACAGGCCGACGGTAACGGCGGGATTGAGATGGCATCCAGAAATATGGCCAATCGAATAGGCCATGGTCAGTACCGTCAGCCCGAACGCCAGGCTGACGCCCAGCAGGCCGATGCCGACGTCGGGGAAGGCTGCCGCCAGCACCGCGCTGCCGCAGCCGCCGAAAACCAGCCAGAATGTGCCGAACGCTTCTGCAAACAGCCGTTTGCTCATGGGAACCATCGCATCGTCCTCCTGTAGGGGTTGGCAAGGGCCACCGACAGGCTGTGCGTCCCCCGGCGCGCGGTGGCCGCCGCCCGGTGGTTCAGATGTGACGGAAAGGGGGCAGGTTCGCGCCATAAGCGCGCCTTCTGTGTCGACTGGCGCATGGACATGGCTTTGCCCCCCTTCCGCAGTCAGGAAGCAGCGCGCGTCTCCGCAATCGGGGACAGGCCGTTACGCTTCCTCAACGGAACAGATACAGGCAGGTGGTGCGCTTGTCACCGCTGTTAATCAGCCGCGCCGCCAGCGCCCCGTTTCCATCCAGGCCAGCAGCCGACGCAGCGGGAGTATCCAGATCCACACGATCCCCAGCACGACATAGAGCGGCGTCTGCGCCCAGACCGGCAGCGTGCCGATCAGGCCCGACAGGCTGGCCACCATCACCGCCCACAGCGCGATCAGACCGACGATCGCCAGCATCCCCACCGGCTTGCGCCAGCTAGGCTGATGATAATGGCGCGGGTCTATGGTCATGCCAGCGGTCCTTCGATCAGTTCGACTTCGGTCAGCACCATATGCAGCGGCAAGTCCCACGGGTCGGCAGGCACGGCATCCTGTTCCTGCACCGACCAGGCGATGCCGATGCGCAGCGCGTCGGGCAAGCGGGCAAAAGCGCGGTCATAATAGCCGCCGCCCTGGCCCAGTCGATTGAGGGCGCGATCGAACCCGACCAGCGGCGCGATGATGACGTCAGGCGTCACTGGACCATCGCCCGGTTCCGGGTGGCTGGTGCGGAACGGACCGGGCAGCAGGATGTCGTCAGGCTGCCATCGCAGGAAGTCCATGCTGCCCAGCCGATCCAGCACGCGCGGCAACGCCACGGTCTTGCCCATGGCGCTCAGCTGGTGCGCCAGCCGCTGGGCAGGCGCTTCATCGTCCAGCCCCATATAGAGCGCCACTACATGCGCGTCTGCGATGCGCCGGGCGAGGGGGGAGGGCAGCACCTTGAACGCCAGCCGGTGCGCCAGCGGGTCAAGCGTCGAGACAAAGGCACGGCGGCGGTCGCGCGCGATCTGGCGCAAGCTCGTCTTGTCGATGGTGTCGCCATTATCGCGCATGGGAGTCTTCCGGGGCTAGCAGGCTATTATAAAATCCTCCCCCCATGGGGGAGGTGGCAGCACGAAGTGCTGACGGAGGGGTGTCGCCCTCACGATAGCGCGACACCCCTCCGTCTGGCCTGCGGCCAGCCACCTCCCCTGCAAGGGGAGGATGCGGATTGGTATGGAAACGCCATGTTGGATGCATCGGGAACATTCACACCCGCTGGACGGAAAAGAAGGCAGGGTGACGGGACCGCCTTGGCCGTTTGCTGGAAAATCCTCTGACGCCTCAACGTCAGGTGGGGACCATATAGATCGGGCCGGAGCCCGCCCAGGGACAGCCCCCTAGGATGTGATTATCGCCTCAGGGATGTTCGCTAAAGCTCGTACCAGGCAGTACCCGTCGACCCCAATCTAGGCGTCCGCGGCGCGGGCGGCAAGCCCGTCGCGCAGCTTTTCTATGCGCGCTGCCAGCGCCTCTATCGCCTGCGCCGCCGGTTCATCCTCCGCCTCCAGCGCCAGCCTTTGCTGGCGGGCCGCAGTATCGCGGCGCAAGTCGTTCAGTTCGTCGGCCAGGAACAAAGCGGCGAACAGCAAGCTGCGCACCTCCGTCATGCCCGGCATCCCTTGCTGCGCGGCGCGCGCCTTCTCCTCGATCAGGCAGGCGAGATGGGTGAGATGTGCTTCCTCACCATCGCGGCATCGTATGTCATAATGGCGTCCGGCGATGTGCAGCGTGGTTTCAGCCAATGGTCCGGCCCTTCAGATCGGCGATCAGCTCATCGAGCGAACGCAGCGCCGCACGGGCGCCGTCCACATCCATATCCTGACCGCTAGTGGGAAGTGGAGAGGGGGATGGGGCGGCGGCCAGGCGGGCCACATCCTGTTCGAGCCGACCCACTGCACGTTCCAGCGTGCCAATTGCCTGCATCATGCGCTCGCTTGCCATTCGTCACGCATAGCGAAACTTGGCGCGGCACAAAAGCGATCATTGGACCTACAAGAGGCCGCTTTCCGGCCCGCCGCGGTTGACGCATGGGGCTTGACGCGACAAAGGAGGCGCGATCTCGACTCGCCCGCACAGCCTGCGGGCTGCTTAGTGTTATTCAGGCCAGTCCTGTTCAGGAAAGACGCACGCTGCCGATGACCGTTTCCGATAAGTCGTTCGCCAACGCCATCCGGGCGCTTTCCATGGACGCGGTGCAGGCCGCCAATAGCGGCCATCCGGGGATGCCGATGGGCATGGCAGACGTCGCAACGGTGCTGTTCAGCGATTATCTGAAGTTCGATCCGACCCAGCCCAAATGGGCCGACCGGGACCGTTTCGTCCTGTCGGCGGGGCATGGGTCGATGCTGATCTACAGCCTGCTGCACCTGACCGGCTATGCGCGCCCCACTATCGAGGACATCGCCAATTTCCGCCAGCTGCACAGCCCGTGCGCGGGCCATCCTGAAAATTTCGAGCTGGCAGGCGTTGAGGCGACCACGGGTCCGCTGGGTTCGGGGCTTGCCACCGCCGTCGGCATGGCGATTGCCGAACGGCACCTGAACGCGCAGTTCGGCGATGATCTGGTCGATCACCGCACCTGGGTGATTGCGGGCGACGGCTGCCTGATGGAAGGCATCAACCATGAGGCGATAGGTCTTGCCGGTCACCTGAACCTTGGCCGCCTGATCGTGCTGTGGGATGATAACAAGATCACCATCGACGGCGCGGTCGACCTGTCGAGCAGCGAAGATGTCCGCGCCCGGTACGCAGCGACCGGCTGGCATGTCGTGTCGTGCGATGGCCATGACGTTGCCGATGTCCGCCGCGCTCTGGCCGAAGCGGTCGCCGATTCGCGCCCCTCGCTCGTCGCCTGCGCCACCAAGATCGGCTATGGTTCACCCAACAAGGCGGGCACGTCTGGCGTCCACGGTTCCGCGCTGGGCGAGGCTGAAGTCGCCGCCGCGCGCGAATTTCTGGGCTGGGACGCGGCGCCCTTCGTCATTCCCACCGACATTGCTGCCGCCTGGAAGGCGATTGGCGCCAAGGGTGGCGATGTTCACACTGCGTGGGAAGCCCGGCTTGCAAGCAATGAGAAGGGCGCGGAATTTACCCGTCGCATGGCTGGCGATCTGCCCGCTAACTTCTCGCTCGAAGCCTATATCGACAGCCTGATCGCCGCCCCGCAGAAGGTCGCGACCCGTAAGGCCAGCGAACTGACTCTTGGTGCGATCAACGACCTGCTGCCCGAAACGCTCGGCGGTTCTGCGGACCTTACCGGATCGAACAATACCAAGACCAAGTCGACCGGCCCGCTGACGAAAGACGATTATTCGGGTCGCTATGTCTATTATGGCATCCGCGAATTCGGCATGGCCTGCGCGATGAACGGCATGGCGCTGCATGGCGGCGTCATCCCCTATGGCGGCACTTTCCTCGTCTTTTCCGACTATATGCGCGCGGGCATCCGCCTTGCCGCGCTCCAGCAGCAGCGGGTGATCCATGTGCTGACGCATGACAGCATCGGCCTTGGCGAAGATGGCCCGACCCACCAGCCGATCGAGCATGTCATGTCGATGCGGATGATCCCGAACCTGGATGTCTATCGCCCCGCCGACATTGTCGAGACGGCGGAATGCTGGGAACTCGCCCTAAAGGATGCGACCGGCCCGTCGGTGCTGGCGCTGACCCGCCAGAACCTGCCGCAGTTGCGCACCGAGAAGAGTGAAAATCTCTCCGCCAAGGGCGCCTATCGCCTGCGCGCCGCAACCGCCGATCGCAAGGTCGTGCTGATCGCCACCGGATCCGAAGTCGAGATCGCGGTCCATACCGCCACGCTGCTGGAAGAGCAGGGCATCGGTGCCGATGTCGTGTCCATGCCCAGCTGGGCGCATTTCGAAGCGCAGCCCCAATCCTACAAGGACGACCTGCTGCCGCATCATGTGCTGCGCGTGTCGATCGAGGCGGGGACGACCTTTGGCTGGGAGCGTCACACCGGTATCGCCGGGCTGCGCTTTGGCATCGACAGCTTCGGCGCGTCGGCCCCGGCGGAAGCGCTGTATGACCATTTCGGCCTGACCGCCGCCAAAATCGCGCCGCAGATCGTGGCCGCTCTCAACAACTGACCGAACAACAACTTCAGGAGGCTAGTGCAGTGGCAACGAAGGTAGCAATTAACGGTTTCGGACGCATCGGTCGCCTGGTGGCGCGCGCCATTCTCTCGCGCACCGACCATGACCTGGAACTGGTCAGCATCAACGATCTGGGCGACGTCAAGTCCAACGCGCTGCTGTTCAAGCGCGATTCGGTCCATGGCAACTGGAAGGGCGACGTCAGCGTCGATGGCGATTTCCTGGTCGTCGATGGCAAGAAGATCAAGGTGACCGCCGAGCGCGACCCCGCCAATCTGCCGCACGCGGCGCTGGGCGTGGAGATCGCACTGGAATGCACGGGCATCTTCACCACCAAGGACAAGGCGAGCGCGCATCTGACCGCGGGCGCGAAGCGCGTCATCATTTCCGCGCCCGGCACCAATGTCGATCGCACCGTCGTGTTCGGCGTCAACCATGACGCGCTGACCGCCGACGATATCGTCATTTCCAACGCCAGCTGCACCACCAACTGCCTGGCTCCGCTCGCCAAGGTGCTGAACGACGCCATCGGCATCGAAAGCGGCTTCATGACGACGATCCACAGCTATACCAACGACCAGAATACGCTGGACCAGCTGCATAGCGACATGCGCCGCGCCCGCGCCGCCGCCCTCTCGCAGATCCCGACCTCGACCGGCGCTGCCCGCGCAGTGGGTGAGGTTCTGCCTGAACTGAAGGGCAAGCTGGACGGTTCGTCGATCCGCGTGCCGACCCCCAACGTCTCGGTCGTCGACCTGAAATTCATTCCCAGCCGCCCGACCACCAAGGACGAGGTCAACGCGCTGCTCAAGGCAGCGTCGGAAGCTGGTCCGCTCAAGGGCGTGCTGGGCTATTCGGACGAGCCTCTGGTCTCGATCGACTATAATGGCGATCCGCGCAGCTCGACCGTCGACAGCCTGGAAACCGCCGTGGTCGACGGCAAGCTGGTCCGCGTGCTCAGCTGGTACGACAATGAATGGGGCTTCTCCAACCGCATGATCGACACCACCGGCGTGGTGGCGAGCTTCCTGTAAGACACCATAAATCCGTTCGCCCTGAGCGAAGTCGAAGGGTTCCACCGAGCAAAGCGAGGTGCCTTCGCCTCCGCTCAGGCGAAGGCTTCGACTTCGCTCAGCCCGAACGGGTTGGGAACATAGGAAAATTCCAATGACCAAGCCGTTCAAGACACTCGACGATATGGGCGACATCCACGGCAAGGCCGTGCTGGTGCGCGAGGATCTGAACGTGCCGATGCAGGACGGTTCGGTCAGCGATGATACCCGCTTGCGTTCGGCCATGCCGACCGTGCTGGAACTGGCCGATCGCGGTGCGAAGGTGCTGATCCTGGCCCATTTCGGCCGTCCCAAGGGGCAGAAGAACCCGGAATATTCGCTGTCCAAGATCACCCGCCCCTTAAGCCAGGTGCTGGGCCGCGAAGTGCAGTTCATCCCTGATTGTCAGGGGGAAGCCGCGACCGATGGCATTGCCGTGATGCGCCCCGGCGACATTGCGATCCTGGAAAACACCCGCTTCCATGGCAGCGAGGAACAGAACGATCCCGTTCTGGTCGATGCGATGGCGGCGATCGCCGACCTTTATGTCAATGACGCCTTCTCCGCCGCGCACCGCGCCCATGCCTCGACCGCAGGGATAGCGCACAAGCTGCCGTCGTTCGCCGGGCGCGCGATGGAGCGCGAACTGGATGCGTTGCAGGCCGCGCTCGGCACCCCGGTCAAGCCGGTGGCGGCTGTCGTGGGCGGCGCGAAAGTCTCGACCAAGCTGGACGTGCTGAACCATCTGGTCACCAAGGTCGATCATCTGATCATCGGCGGCGGCATGGCCAACACCTTCCTCCACGCGCGCGGCGTCGATATCGGCAAGTCGCTGTGCGAAAAGGATCTGGCTGACACCGCCGACGCCATTTTCGACGCGGCAGAAGCCGCCGGTTGCACCATCCATCTGCCCTATGACGTGGTGGTCGCGAAGGAATTTGCCGCCAACCCGCCCTCAGTCCGCACCTGCAACGTCCATGAAGTCGCCGCCGACGAAATGATCCTCGACGTCGGCCCTGCGGCTGTCGAGGCGCTGGCCGACGTGCTCAAGACCTGCCGCACGCTCGTGTGGAACGGTCCGCTGGGCGCGTTCGAGATCGCGCCGTTCGATACCGCGACCGTCGCACTCGCCCGCACGGCGGCGGCGCTGACGAAGGAAGGGCAGTTGACCTCGGTCGCCGGTGGCGGTGATACTGTGGCGGCCCTCAACCATGCAGGAGCAGCGGCCGATTTCACCTTCGTCTCGACGGCGGGCGGCGCGTTCCTGGAGTGGATGGAGGGCAAGGATTTGCCGGGCGTAAAGGCTTTGATGGCCTGACGACCGGTCAACGGTGGCACCGCCTTGGAGAGGGCGGCGCCATCTCCATTAAGAGAGAGTATGTGCAGATGCTGGATCAGGTTCAGAAGCAGAAGATTGCGACAGGCGAAGGCTTTATCGCCGCACTCGACCAGAGCGGCGGGTCGACGCCCAAGGCGCTCAAGGGCTATGGCATCGAAGAAGGTGCCTGGGGCAATGACGAGGAAATGTTCGGCCTGATCCACGCGATGCGCAGTCGCATCATCACATCGCCCGTGTTCACCGGCGACAAGGTGCTGGGCGCGATCCTGTTCGAACGCACGATGGACGGCACCGTCGATGGCAAACCGACCCCGCAGGCGCTAATCGAGCGCGGCGTCGTCCCCTTCATCAAGATCGACAAGGGTCTGGAGGATGAGGCGAACGGCGTTCAGGTGATGAAGCCCAATCCCGACCTGGACGTGCTGCTCCACCGCGCCAAGGCGCTGGGCGTGTTCGGGACCAAGGAACGCTCGGTCATCAACCTCGCCAACCGCGAAGGCATTGCCGCCGTGGTCAAGCAGCAGTTCGAAATCGGGCAGCAGGTATTGGCCGCCGGGCTGATGCCGATCATCGAACCGGAAGTGAACATCAAGTCGCCTGAACGGGCCGAAGCCGACGCGATCCTGCTCGACGAACTGGTCAAGGCGCTCGATGCGCTGCCCGCCGACCAGCAGGTGATGCTCAAATTGTCGCTGCCGGTACAGCCGGGCCTGTTCGACCCGCTGGTTGATCACCCCCGCGTGCTGCGTGTGGTTGCGCTGTCAGGCGGCTTTGCCCGTCCCGAAGCCTGTGTCGAACTGGCCAAGAATCGCGGCATCATCGCCAGCTTCAGCCGCGCGCTGCTCAACGACCTGCGCCACCAGATGAGCGACGATGAGTTCAATGCCTCGCTGGGCGAAGCGATCGACGAAATCCACGGCGCTTCGGTAGCGAAAACGGCGGTTGCGGCCTGATTGTAGTGCCGGGCGGGCGCAGGTCTGCCCGGCACCCCTTTCGCGCTCTCCTGCTATGGTTTAAGCGCGAAGCATGACCGATTTTACCGATGAAGAGCTGGCGCTCGATCCGCATTTTGCCGATCAGTTCGAACAGGGGTTCCGCCCCGCCTGCCAGCTTTACCTGATATCCCCACCCAGCATCGACGCATCCTTCGTGGATGCGCTGGCTGCCGCGCTCGACGGCGGTGAAGTCGCTGCGTTCCAGTTGCGCCTCAAGGGGCTGGACGAGGACGCGATTGCCGCGCTGGCCGCGCCGTTGCAGGCGCTGTGCGCGGAACGCGACGTCGCCTTCATCATCAACGACAGCGTCGCGCTGGCGCAGCGGCTGGGCGCGGACGGCGTGCATCTGGGGCAGGGCGATGGCGACCCGCGAGAAGCGCGCAAAATCCTGGGGCCAAAGGTGCAGATCGGCGTCACCTGCCATGACAGTCGCCATCTGGCGATGGAAGCGGGCGAGGCTGGGGCCGACTATGTCGCGTTCGGCGCTTTCTATCCCACCACGACCAAGGAGGTGCTGCACCACGCCGAACCCTCCATTCTGGGCTGGTGGACGACGATTTTCGAGCTGCCCTGCGTCGCCATCGGTGGCGTGACGGCGGACAATGCGGCACCGCTCGTTGCGGCGGGCGCGGATTTTCTGGCGGTCAGCAGCGCGGTGTGGAACCATCCGGCGGGGCCGGGCGCTGGCGTTGCGGCCTTCGCCGACGTGCTGCAACTCTCCCGCAATGGAGCGCCGGAACCCAAATGACCATCATCGTCCATCACCTGAACAACAGCCGGTCGCAACGCATCCTCTGGCTGCTGGAGGAACTGGGCGAGCCTTACGAAGTCCGCCACTATGAGCGCCACGCCAAGACGATGCGTGCGCCCGCCACACTGCGCGCCATTCATCCGCTGGGGCGCTCCCCGGTGGTGGAGGTGGACGGCCACGCGCTCATCGAAACCGGTGCGATCATGGAGTATCTGGTCGCTCGCGCCGGACGCTTCGGCCCGCCCGCAGACGCGGGGGGAGCGATCCGCTACCGCCAATATATGCACTATGCCGAAGGGTCGATGATGCCACCGCTCCTCGCGCTGCTCATCATCGGCAAGCTGGGCCTGCTTGGTCGCCCCGCGCGGCCCACGGTGCAGCGGATGCTGGACGATCATCTCGACTGGATAGAAACTGAACTGGCGTCGCGCCCCTATTTCGCTGGGGATGATTTCACCGCCGCCGACATGATGATGAGCTTCCCGATCGAAGCCTCCCGCTCGCGCGGTGGCCTGAACGGCTCGCGGCCCGCTATCCTACGCTGGCTCAGCGAGATGCAGGCGCGCCCGGCCTATCAGGCCGCCCTCGCGGCGGGCGGTCCCTATGCTTACGCCTGATCGCCGCACCTTGCTCGCCTCCATGGCGGGGCTGGCGGCCAGCGCCGTCACCCCGCGCCTGTTCGCGCGGGAGCGGGCGGCGGAAGCCTTGACGCCGCTCACCGGCACTATCGCACCGATCGGCCGCCCCGAACGCGCCGATCGCCTGACCCGCGCACAGGCGGCAATGCAGCGCGCCGGGATCGATGCGCTGCTGATCGAGCCGGGCGCGAGCCTCGTCTATTATACGGGCATCCGCTGGTGGCGCAGCGAGCGGCTGACCGCCGCCATCATCCCTGCGACCGGCACGCCGCTGATCATCTGCCCCTTTTTCGAGAAGCCCTCGATCGAAGAATCGCTCGGCATCCCGGCGGAGGTCCGCGTCTGGCAGGAGCATGAAAGTCCCCACGCACTGATCGCCACTTTCCTGAAGGAACGCGGGCTTGCGCGTGGTCGCATCGGCATAGAGGAAACGGTGCGCTATTTCGCCGTCGATGGCCTGAAAGCCGCGCTACCCGGCGCGACGCTGGTGCCCGACAGCGTCACCCGCACCCAGCGGATGCGCAAGACGCCCGCTGAAATCGCGCTGATGCAGACAGCCGCCGACGTCACCATGGCCGCCTATCGCTGGACCTATCCGCAGGTGAAGGCGGGCATGACCCCCGCCGACATCGCAGCGCTAATGACCGCGGCCACCACCGCGCTGGGCGGCAAGCCCGAATTCAATCTCGTGCTGCTCGGCGAAGCGGCCGCCTATCCCCATGGCTCCGGCAAGCCGCAGACGGTGCGGGCAGGGGAGGTCGTGTTGGTGGACTGCGGCTGCACCGTCGGCGACTATCAATCCGACATCAGCCGCACCTTCGTCCATGGCGCGACGCCCACCGCGCAACAGCGCAAGGTCTGGAACGACGTGTCGCGCGGCCAGGCGATCGCGATCAAGGCTGCCAAGCTCGGCGCACCCGCCGGATCGGTCGATGACGCGGTGCGCGGCTGGTATGAAAGCCAAGGCTACGGCCCCGGCTACGCGCTCCCCGGCCTGTCCCACCGCACCGGCCACGGCATCGGCATGGAGGGGCATGAGCCGGTCAACCTGGTCCATGGCGAAACCACCAAGCTGGAAGTCGGCATGTGCTTTTCCAACGAACCGGGTCTCTATCTGCCCGGCGTCGTGGGCGTCCGCATCGAGGATTGCTTCCACATGACCGCGCAGGGACCGGTGTGGTTCTCCAACCCGCCAGTGTCGATTGAGGAGCCAATCGGTTAAAGGCATGGCCGAAGCGGCAATAATAATGTCGATCTTCCTGTCAGGGCTGGGGAGCGCCATTCTTCTCAAGCATCGGTGGGGAACGATTGTCGGATTGCTTGGCGGCCTATTGGTTAGCGTCGTTTGTTGTGCCGTTGCGTCTGTCGCCATGTTGGCCTGGTTTGTGATCGAGTAGCCTTCTTTCGTTGTTTTCCTACTATCGTCATCCCAGCGAAAGCTGGGATCTCACTTTTCTTCGGCGCGTCAAAAGAAGGTAGAGAGATGCCAGCCTTCGCTGGCATGACGGATGTTACGTTGCGACCAAATCCCCCGCTTGTGCGGCGGGCCGCTTCCCACTAAATCGCCCCCATGACATCGACCAACGACATTCGCCGCTCCTTCCTCGACTATTTCGGGGCCAACGGCCACACCATCGTCCCGTCCGCGCCGCTGGTGCCGCACAACGACCCTACCTTGATGTTCGTCAATGCGGGCATGGTGCCGTTCAAGAATGTCTTCACGGGTCTGGAAACGCGCCCCTACAAGACCGCGACGTCCAGTCAGAAGTCGGTCCGCGCTGGCGGCAAGCATAATGATCTCGACAATGTCGGCTACACCGCGCGCCACCATACTTTCTTTGAAATGCTGGGCAATTTCAGCTTCGGCGACTATTTCAAGGAACAGGCGATCACCCATGCCTGGACCCTGCTGACCAAGGAATGGGGCCTGCCCGCGGACAAGCTGACCGCGACCGTCTATCATACGGACGACGAAGCGTTCGACCTGTGGAAGAAGATTGCGGGCCTGCCCGAACATCGCATCATCCGCATCCCGACCAAGGATAATTTCTGGGCGATGGGGGACAGCGGCCCCTGCGGTCCCTGCTCGGAAATCTTCTACGATCATGGCGACCATATCTGGGGCGGCCCTCCCGGTTCGCCGGAGGAAGATGGCGACCGGTTCGTCGAAATCTGGAACCTGGTCTTCATGCAATATGAGCAGGAAGCCAATGAGATCGTCAGCGAACTGCCCAAGCCCAGCATCGACACCGGCATGGGTCTGGAGCGCATCGCCGCCGTCATGCAGGGCGTGCACAACAATTATGACACGGACACGTTCAGGGCGCTGATCGCCGAAAGCGGCGCGATTACCCGCACTGCGACCGATGGTGACCATCAGGCCAGCCACCGCGTCATCGCCGATCATCTTCGCTCGACCAGCTTCCTGATTGCCGACGGCGTGCTGCCAGCGAACGAGGGCCGCGGCTATGTGCTGCGCCGGATCATGCGCCGCGCCATGCGCCATGCGCACATTATCGGTGCCAAAGACCCGTTAATGTATCGCCTGGTCGGCAGCCTCGTCTCCGAAATGGGCGGCGCCTACCCCGAACTGGTCCGCGCCCAGCCGCTGATCGAGGAAACTTTGCTGCGCGAGGAAACCCGCTTCCGCAAGACACTGGAAAACGGCCTGCGCCTGCTCGATGAAGCGACGACCGGCATGGCCGAAGGCGGCACGCTGCCCGGCGAAACCGCGTTCAAACTCTATGACACGTTCGGCTTTCCCTATGACCTGACCGAGGACGCACTGCGCACCCAGGGTCTGGGCGTTGACCGCGCCGGCTTCGACGCCGCCATGGCAGAACAGAAGGCCGCCGCCCGCGCCGCGTGGAAGGGATCGGGCGAAAAGGCGTCGGACGAAATCTGGTACGACATTGCCGAAACCCTCGGCAGCACCGAATTTGTCGGTTACGCCTCGACCAAGGGTGAGGGCGAAGTGCTTGCGCTCATCCGGGACGGTGTTCGCGTGGATCGCGCAGTGGCGGGTGAGGATGTCCTCATCGTCACCAACCAGACGCCTTTCTATGGCGAAAGCGGTGGCCAGAATGGCGACGCAGGGATCATTTCCAATGGCGCGCTGACCGCGACGGTGGTTGACACTGCCAAGCCGCTGGGCCGCATTCATGCCCATCGCGCCCATATCGATCGCGGCGGCATCGCGGTTCAGGACACGGTGCAACTCACCGTAGACGTCGAACGCCGCGATCGCATCCGCGCCAACCACAGCGCCACCCATTTGCTTCACGCCGCTCTGCGCAAGGAACTGGGCGCGCATGTGACGCAAAAGGGCAGCATGGTCGCCGCCGAGCGCCTGCGCTTCGACTTCTCGCACCCCGAAGCCCTGACCCATGCACAGATCGCCAAGGTCGAGGCCGATGTGAACGCGCAAATCCGCCATAATGAGGAGGTCACGACCCGCCTCATGACGCCCGACGACGCGATTGCGGCGGGCGCGATGGCGCTGTTCGGCGAAAAATATGGCGACGAAGTGCGCGTTCTTTCCATGGGGAAGGGTGACGATCTTCATTATTCGGTCGAACTGTGCGGCGGCACCCATGTCCGCGCGACGGGCGATATAGCCCTGCTCAAGATCGTTTCGGAAAGCGCCGTTTCCAGCGGTGTCCGTCGGATCGAGGCCTTGACCGGAGAGGCCGCGCGCCTCTGGCTGGTCGATCGGGAGGATAAGCTCCGCCAGTCCGCCGCCACGCTCAAGACGTCGCCCGAAGATGTGCCAGCCCGCATCGCCGCACTGGTGGAACAGAGCCGCAAGCTGGAACGTGAACTCGCCGAAGCGAAGAAGGCGCTGGCGCTGGGCGGCGGCGCATCGGGCGCGGCGCCTGCTGGTCCCGAACAGGTCGGCAATGTCAGCTTTCTGGCGCAGGTCATTGATGGCCTCGACCCCAAGGAATTGCGCGGCATCGTTGACGGTAACAAGAAAACGCTGGGCAGTGGCGTGTCGGCGATCGTGGCCGTGGTCGATGGCCGCGCCACCATTGCCGTGGGCGTCACCGACGATCTGACCGGCACGATCAGCGCGGTCGATCTCGTCCGCGTCGGCGTGGAAGCGCTGGGCGGCAAGGGCGGCGGTGGCCGTCCCGACATGGCGCAGGGGGGCGGGCCGGACGGCGACAAGGCAGCGGCGGCGATCGAAGCCGTCAAGACCCGGTTGGCGGGGAGTCCCGGCTAACCCCATGGCCATTTTCAACCGCGATTCCGATGATGAAGTCGCCCGCGGCGCGCGCGCCGTGGTCGTCCATGCCGAAACCCACGGGCTGGAACGCCGGGACAGCGAGGCAAGGCTGGAGGAAGCGCGCGGGCTGGCGCTGGCCATCGGCATAGACGTGCGCGTGGGGCAGGCATTCCGCGTCCGCGACCGCAAGCCCGCCACCCTGTTCGGCAGCGGGCAGGTGGACCAGATCGCCACGCTCGTCGTGCAAGAAGAGGCCGAACTGGTCATCGTCGACAATGCTTTGTCGCCGGTCCAGCAAAGCAATCTGGAAAAGGCCGTCGGTGCGAAAGTCATCGACCGCACCGGGCTGATCCTCGAAATCTTCGGCGAACGCGCCGCCACCAACGAGGGCCGACTCCAGGTCGAACTTGCCCATCTGGATTATCAGGCGGGGCGGCTGGTGCGTAGCTGGACCCATTTGGAGCGGCAACGCGGCGGCTTCGGCTTCCTCGGCGGTCCGGGCGAAACCCAGATCGAAGCGGACAGGCGGATGATCCGCGACCGCATGGCCAAAATCCGCAAGGAACTGGATCAGGTCACCCGCACCCGCGGTCTCCACCGCGCCCGGCGGCAACGCGCACCCTGGCCGGTGATCGCGCTGGTGGGCTATACCAACGCCGGAAAATCCACGCTTTTCAATCGCCTGACCGGCGCTGACGTCATGGCGGAGGATTTGCTCTTTGCCACGCTCGACCCCACCATGCGCCAGATTGCACTGCCCGGCCTCGACAAGGCGATCCTGTCCGATACGGTCGGCTTCGTCTCCGACCTGCCGACCCAGCTCATCGCCGCCTTCCGCGCGACGCTGGAAGAAGTGCTGTCCGCCGACCTCATCGTCCATGTCCGCGACATCGCCCATCCTGATAGCGACGCGCAACGCGACGATGTGCTGGACGTGCTGAGCGAACTGGGCGTAGCCGGCGAGGGCGCGCTCGATCGCGCGGAGGGCGAACCGCCCGCCCCGCCAATCATCGAGGCATGGAACAAGCTCGACCTGCTCGACCCGGAAGCCGAAGCAATGGCCCGCGAAACCGCGTCCCGCCGCGACGATGTCGTGATCCTGTCCGCGCTGACGGGGGAGGGCGTTCCTGACCTGCAACGCGCGATCAGCACCAAAATGACCGCAGGGGCCAAAGTCTATGGCCTGCGCATCGCCGCGTCCGACGGAGCGGCGCTGGCCTGGCTCCACGAACATGGCGAAGTGCTGGCCAGCGACGCCCAGGGCGAGGAAACCCGCGTCGAAGTGCGGCTGTCCGACGCGGCGTTCGCGCGGTTCGGGAAGCGCGGGCAGGGGTAGGAGGCAAGCGCCACCCTATCACCAGCCGTCATCCCGGACTTGATCCGGGATCCATTCACCCGACGGTTGCGTCATGATCGGCAGGCGTGACCGCGCGGATCAAGCCGGCACTTCCGCCCGCTTGGCCCGCTGCCACAGCATTTCTTTCTCATCCAGCGGAAGGGCGGCGAAAGCGTCTCCCGCGATGGCTTCCATCATTCTGAACCGCCGGTCGAACTTGGCGTTACCCGCCCTTAGGGCCACTTCCGGGTCAACCTTCAGATGCCGTGCGAGGTTGACGACCGCGAACAGCAGGTCGCCCACTTCCTCCTCACGCTCCGCCTGCGTCGCGGCGCCCTGCACCTCGTCCAGTTCCTCGACGATCTTGGCGATCGCGCCATCACTATCGGGCCAGTCAAACCCGGTCCGCGCCGCGCGCTTCTGCAACTTTTCGGCGCGCAGCAATGCGGGCAGGGCGATCGCCACCCCGGCCAGCGCGCTGGGGTCCGGCTCCTTCTCCGCCCGCTCGGCCGCCTTGATCGCCTCCCACTGGGCATGGCCATCCTCGCGTCCAACTCCTTGATCAGACGGGCCATCACCAAAGACATGGGGATGCCGGCGGATCATCTTTTGCGTGATGCCGTCGATCACATCCTGCAAGCTGAAATGCCCGGCCTGTTCCGCCATCCGGCTATGAAAGGCGACCTGGAGCAACAGGTCACCCAGTTCATCGCGCAGCGCCGCCATGTCGTTGCGCTCGATCGCGTCGGCGACCTCATAGGCTTCCTCGATCGTATAGGGCGCGATCGACGCAAAATCCTGTTCAATGTCCCACGGGCAGCCCGTATCGGGATCACGCAACCGCGCCATGACATTGGCAAGCGGCATGATATCGGCGGGACTGGCGGTGGACATGGCGTAACCTGGACTATGAAGTTGGGCAATCATGGCAACATAGATGCTAACTCGTCACCCTGAACTTGTTTCAGGGTCCATTTTGCCGGATCGAGCAGTTGCTTGTGACGAGAAATGGATGCTGAAACAAGTTCAGCATGACGTTGGAGGGGTGGAAAACGTCAATAGGTGGGCACAGAACTATGACCGAGTCACCGCAATCTTTGTTCGATAATATATATTATGTTAAATATAACCTCGTATCAAATCGCTCACATATGTTCGGCTCACTGTCGGCTTAGTCTCAATCCTCCCGGATCAGGCTGGTCTTGGCCGTGTCCTTCATCCGCACATAGACGACCAGCGAGATGGCAATCATCACGCTGACATAGATATAAAATGCCTGCTCCATGCCAGCCTGTTTGAACCAGAGCGCCACCAGTTCCGCCGTCCCGCCGAACATCGTGTTGGCCAGTGCATAAGGCAGCGCCACGCCCAGCGCCCGGATATGCGCCGGAAACAGCTCGGCCTTCACCACCGCATTGATCGATGTATAGCCGGTCACGATCACCAGCCCCGCCATCACCAGCAGCCCGGCGACCAGCGGGTCCTTGGTCACGGCCAGCGTCGCGAAGATCGGATAAGTGCAGATCACGCCCATGACGCCAAAGCCGATCATAAGCGGCTTGCGCCCGATCCGGTCCGACAGCGCACCAGCAACCGGCTGCAACAGCATGAAAACAAACAAAGTTGCCGCATTGATCTGCGATGCAGTCTCGCGGCTCAGGCCACTGGTGTTGACCAGGAATTTCTGCATGTAGATGGAGTATGCATAGAAAGCGATCGTCCCGCCTGCGGTCAGCAGCATCACCGTCACCGTCTCGCGCGGATGCTTGGTGATCAACTCGACAAAGCTCGATTTGGGCGCGCCCTCGGCCTTGGCCACGGCAAAGCTTTGCGTCTCCGTCAGCCCGCGCCGCAGCCAGAACACCACCACCGCCAGCGCCCCGCCAATGAAAAAGGGTATCCGCCAGCCCCAAGCATCCAGTTGCGCCTCGCTCAGTGTCGCCTGCAACAGCAGCAGCACGCAGATCGCCACCAACTGCCCGGCGATCAGCGTCACATATTGAAAGCTGGAGAAGAAGCCGCGCCGGTTCCTGCCCGCCATTTCGGACAGATAGGTCGCACTCGCGCCATATTCCCCGCCGATCGACAAGCCCTGCATCAACCGCGCCAGCACCAGCAGCAGCGGCGCGGCGACCCCGATCGTCTCATAGCCTGGCGTCACCGCAATCAGCAGCGATCCCGCGCACATCAGCGCCACCGACAGCGTAAGCCCGCTCTTGCGTCCGTGGCGGTCGGCATAGACGCCCATGAGCCACGCGCCGATCGGTCGCATCAGGAAGCCAACCGCAAATATCCCAGCCGCGCTCAGCAACTGGGCAGTGCGATCCTGGCTGGGGAAGAAATGCGGCGCGAAATAAAGGGTGAAGGCGGCATAGGCATACCAGTCATACCATTCGACCAGATTGCCGGTGGAGCCGCCGATAATGGCTTTCAGCCGTTCGCGCTGCGTCGGCGGTGCCGTCATGGCGTCAGCACCATTTCGCTATTTTGCACGCCCCAGCTTTTCAGGCGGGAAAGCATATTCATGCCGATCACATTGACCTCACCAAAGCTGGATGACACGACAACGGGCAAGTCGGTCGCTGTAATTGGACCGACAGCCAGGCTTGCGATGCTGGAGCGCCGTGCCTCCACCTTGCCATTGGCGGTGGTCATGATCACGCCCGGCGCGCCGACATCATAGTTGAGGCCCGACGCCCGCGCGGTGTTTTCCGACAGCGCGGTGATGGTCGCGCCGCTGTCGATCAGGAATCGGGCAGGCGTGCCGTTGATCGTCGCTTCCACCCAATAATGGCCATCGGGCGCGACCGGGATGCGGATCGACTGTCCTTCGGCTTTGGCAGGCGGCGGAGCGGCGGGGGCTTCATCGACCATATCCCCCTGCTCTGCCCAACGCCCGGTCAGATAGCCTTCATTCTGCGCCAGTTTGAACAGGCCGAGCAGTCCGGCAAAAATAGCGACCCACAACAGCGCCATGCGCAATATCCCGCCCCAGGCGAGCCGCCGACCGATAAGCGCAGAGCCGACCAGCACCAGTGCCAGCACATACCAGATGGTTGATGCCGCCTGATCGCCGCTGTCCATCAATCCCCCTGCTCTGCCGGTTCCAAGACTACCACCATACCGTCATAGCCCGGTTCCACGCCCTTGGGGAGGGTACGGCTTAATGTCGCATAATCCATGCTCTGGTCCATATGGGTCAGGATCGCGCGACCGGGCCGGGCGGCGGCGATGCCGTCCAGCGTCAGCGCCAGATGCGGATGCGTCGGGTGCGGCTTTTCCCGCAAGGCATCGACCACCCACACATCGACGCCGTCATACAGCGCCAGCATGTCCGGCGTCAGATCATGAAAATCCGTGGCGTAGGCGATGGACCTGCCACCATGGCTGAAGCGGAAGCCGGTCGAACAAATGTCGCCATGGGGCTGATCGACGCAGGCAATGTCGATGTCGCCGATGCGCAGGCCATCGGGCAAAACCCGCCCGTCAATGGTCGGGTGATAGCCGTTACCGCCGTCAAAGACATAGTCGAAGCGCTGGCGCAAAAGCTTTAGCGTCTGCGACCGGGCATAGCCGGGCAGCGGCTCGCGGCGATGATGATAGAGCTGCCGCACGTCGTCTATGCCATGGCTGTGATCGGCATGGTCATGCGTCCAAAGGATCGCATCGATCGCGATGACGTCAGCCGCCAGCAACTGCGCGCGCAAATCGGGAGAGGTGTCCACCAATATCCGCGTCGTCGCGCTTTCTACCAGAATCGACACGCGTGTCCGACGATTCTTCGGCTCGGCGGGGTCGCACGCCCCCCAGTCATTGCCGATGCGCGGAACGCCCGACGATGTGCCGCTGCCCAGAATCGTGAGTGTGAGGCTCATGCCACCTTCTTGAACAAGGTGCGGAAATTGGCGGAGGTTGCGGCGGCCAGATCCTCCAGGCTTTCGCCGCGCAAGGTGGCTAGGAATTTGGCCGTATCGGCGACGAACGCCGGCTCACAGGGACGCCCGCGATGCGGCACGGGGGCAAGGAAGGGCGAGTCCGTTTCCACCAGCAGCCGGTCGATCGGCAGTCGCGCCGCGGTCTCCTGCAAATCCTTCGCGCTCTTGAAGGTCACGATCCCTGATATGCTGATGTAGAAACCCATCTCCAGCGCCGCATCGGCAAAGGCGCCGCTGGCAGTGAAGCAATGGATGACGCCGGTATAGGCACCCTTCCCCATCTCGTCCCGCATCACCGCCAGCGTATCCTCCTCCGCATCGCGGGTGTGGACGATCAGCGGCAGGCCCGTGTCGCGGGCTGCGACGATGTGCGACCGAAAGCTGCTGCGCTGCCGCTCACGGTCGCTATGGTCGTAATAATAATCAAGGCCGGTCTCGCCAATGCCGACGACGCGGGGGTGCGCCGCGCGGGCAACCAGCTTGGCGGTGTCGATATGGGGATGCTCGTCCGCCTCATGCGGATGGATGCCGACCGTCGCCCACACGTCCGGCGCGCGGATCGCCGTGTCCAGCACCGCGTCCCACTCGCTTTCGCGCGTCGCGATGTTGAGCATCAGGTCGATGCCGGACGCGCGGGCGCGTTCCAGCACATTCTCCTGATCCTCCACCAACCCCTTGTAATTTAGGTGGCAATGACTGTCGATCAGCATGGGCTCAGCCGTCCGCTTCAGTCAGTTCGAGCCGGGGGAAGAGCGGCTTGGGCGCGGCAAGGACAAAGTCACTTTCCGCCAGCGGCGAATACCAGTGATCGCCGATCGCGCTGTAGGTCCGCTTGTCGGCGGGGATGCCCATATGGTCGAGCAATGCGGTGGCGCTGGCCGGGATGACTGGCAGGACGGCGACGGCCAGCTGCGCAATCGCGATATAGAGCGTCGCCAGCACCGTCTCCATCCGCTGCGGATCGGTCTTGCGCAGGGTCCAGGGGGCTTGCGCATCAATATATTGGTTGCAGGCAAAGGCGGCGCGTAGCCAGGCGTCGATCGCTACCGATGGCGCAAGATCGGCCATGGCGGCAGGCATGTCGGTGCGCACCACCCGGTCGATCAGGTCGAACAACTCGCTGTCCGCCGGATCATGGCCATGGATTGCTGGCAAATGGCCGTCCAGATTCTTCGCGATGAAACTCAGCGTCCGCTGCGCCAGATTGCCAAATGCATTGCCCAGATCGCTGTTGGAACGCTGGACAATCGCCTCCGCACTATAGCTGCCGTCATTGCCGAACGTGACTTCGGACAACAGGAAATAGCGCAACTGATCGACCCCGAACCGATCGGCCAGTTCGATCGGGTCGGCGACATTGCCGACCGACTTGGACATTTTCTCGCCCCGGTTGAGCAGGAAGCCATGGCCGAAAATCTGCTTGGGCAGAGGCAGCTTCGCGCTCATCAGGAAGGCTGGCCAGTAAACCGCATGAAAACGCACAATATCCTTGCCGATAATATGCGTGATGTCGCCGCCTTCCGCCCAATATCGCGCCATCCGATCGCCATCGTCGGGATAGCCGCAGCCGGTCAGATAATTGGTCAGCGCATCGACCCACACATACATGACATGGCCGTCGCTGCCCGGCACCTTGACGCCCCAGTCGAAGCTGGTGCGGGAGATGGAAAGGTCCGACAGGCCACCCTCGACGAAACGCAGAATCTCGTTCCGACGGCTGTCCGGACGGATGAAATCGGGCTGGCTTTCATAGAGCGCCAGCAATTTGTCCTGATAGTTGGACAGGCGGAAAAACCAGCTTTCCTCGACCGTCCACTCCACCGGCGTCCCTTGTGGCGAGAGCTTCACGCCCCCTTCCCCGTCGGTCAGTTCCTTTTCGTCATAGAAAGCTTCGTCGCGGACCGAATACCAGCCTTCATAACGATCCAGATACAGGTCGCCATTGGCCTCCATCGCCTGCCAGATCGCCTGGCTGGCACTGTGGTGCGCCGCTTCACTGGTGCGGATGAAGCGATCATGGCTGATATTAAGCCGGTCGTTCATGGCACGGAAATAGCCCGACATTTCATCGGCCAGCAGCAGCGGCTCGATCCCCCGGCCGCGCGCGGCCTGTGCCATCTTCAATCCATGTTCGTCGGTGCCGGTCTGAAAGAATACGTCGCGACCCATCATCCGCTGGAAGCGGGCAATCGCGTCGGTAGCGATCACCTCATAGGCGTGGCCGATGTGAGGGCGGCCATTGGGATAGGATATGGCGGTGGTGATGGTATAGGGCTGGGACATGACCTGTCCCTAGCGGCTGTTGCGCCGGGCGGGAAGCCGCTTTTCAGGCCGATTGTGGCGCCAGCGCCGCGACATGGCCGGCCAGTTCAAACACCACCGCTGCCGGATCGAGCGACAGGATGACCGCCCCGCCCGCCAGATGCCGCGCCTTTTCCCAATGGTCGAGCGCCACGCCGAGGGCGAACCCGCTGCGGTTACGCGCGGCCTGCGCGATAAAGGCGGGCGCGCGTTCCAGAAACGCCTCGTATCGCGGCTTGGCCGACTTGATCGCCAGCGCCTTGGCCAGCGCCAGGCGCTGACGATTGTCGCGGTCACCATCCTGCGCGATCCGCGCCATCGCGCTTTCAATGTCCGCTAGATTGAGGCCCGCATAACGCAAAGCCTTACCCGGCGACCCCTCGCCAGCCCGGATCAGTGCGTCAATCTCCGCCGGGGACAGCGTCTCGTCCTTGCCCCGCAGGATCGCGCGCATCGCCCCGTTACTCAGCGGATCAAAGCGTAAGGTACGGCAGCGCGACCGGATCGTCGGCAGCAAACGCCCCGGCGCATGGCTGACCAGCAGAAACAGCATGTCGGCGGGCGGCTCTTCCAGATTTTTGAGCAACGCATTGGCCGCGCCCCGCTCCAGATCGTCGGCACTGTCGATCACCACGATCCGCCGGGTCGATAGCGACGGGGCCGACTGGAGCAGCCGCTGCAGCCCGCGCACCTGATCGACGCTGATGTTGCGTGCGGTGACGCCATCCTTTTCCAGCGGGAACAGTTCGGCATAATCAGGATGGGCGCTGGCTTCGATCAGGCGGCGGACAGGGTGGGCTTCCGGCACATCCAACCCCTCCCCCATCACCGGCGGCCCGGCGGCGTCGGCCAGCAGACGCAGCGCCAGCGCGCGCGCGAAACCGCCCTTGCCGATGCCTTTGGGTCCGCTCAATATCCAGCCATGATGCATCCGCCCGCTAGCCGCTGCGTCGATCAGTGTGCGGGCCTGCGCATCATGGCCAAGCAGTGACGTCATGGCAGCAGATCCGCCAGCGCGTCGAGCAGACGAGCGGTGACGACCTCCGCATTGCCCCAGCCACTTACAAGGCTTATCCGCTCCGGCTCTTCTGTTGCGTACCGTTCAAATGCCGCAGAAACTGCACGATGGAAATCGCGATTGCGCCCACCGATCCTATCTGTGCCGTCCTTGTCTCTTTGCTGTAGGCGCTTGTCGATGGCCTCTTCGGGTGCAGTAAGCACTAGCGTGCGATCCGGCAAAAAACCGTCACTACCAATCCGGTGCAACGCCAATATGTCCGCGTCGGTCAATGCCCCCTGCCCCTGATAGGACCGGCTCGAATCGAGAAAGCGGTCGGACAGCACCCATGCTCCCCGCGCCAGTGCAGGCCGGATCGTCTTTTCAACATGATCGGCCCGCGCGGCGGCAAACAGCAACGCTTCGGCCCGCGCGCTCCATCGATCCGCGCCGCCGGTCAGCAACAGCGAACGGATCGCCTCCGCCCCCTCGCTGCCCCCCGGTTCGCGGGTTTCCACCACGTCCAGCCCGCGCGCACGCAAAGCGGCGGCGAGCGCACGCAACTGGGTCGATTTACCCGCGCCCTCCCCGCCTTCCAGCGTGATGAACCGCCCTTCGATCACCCGAACAGCGATTTCAGGCCATTCCACAACCGGCCGAACATGCCCGCTTCGGCGACATCAGCCCCCGCGACCAGCGGCATCACCTGCGGCGGCGTGTCGGGCGTGGACACGATCAGGTCGGCAATCTTCTGCCCCTTGGCGATCGGCGCCTTGATCGGGCCGGTATAGACGACCTTGACCGATATATTGGTCGACGCGGTGCGCGGCAGGGTGACCGCCAGATTCTGCGGCGCGACCAGCGCGACGCTGCTTTCGCTGCCCAACTGCACGTCAGCGGTCTCGACCGTCGCGCCCTTCTTGAACAAAGGCTGCGCCTTCCACGCCTTGAAGCCCCAGTCCATGAAGCGGACCGATTCCTGAATGCGCCCGTTGAAACTGGTCAGTCCCGCCACCACCATCACCAGACGGCGGCCATCCTGCTCGGCAGAACCCGTAAAGCCATAGCCGGCTTCCTCGGTATGGCCGGTCTTGAGACCATCGGCCCCGGCGATCTTGCCCAGGATCGGGTTGCGATTGCCCTGCGCAATGTCCGCGCCGCCCATCGTCTTGCCCCAGGTGAAGGATCGGGTGGCATAGAAGCGCTTGTAGAGATCGGGCGTTTCCTCGATCGTCCCCTGCGCCAGCTTGGCCAGATCCTCGGCGGTCACATAGGTCACGCCCTCATCCGGCCAGCCATTGCTGGTGCCGAAATGGCTGTTCTTGAGGCCCATGCGCTTGGCCTCCTCATTCATCAGCGCGACGAAGGCCTGTTCGGTCCCGGCAATCCCCTCCGCCAACACGACGCAGGCATCATTGCCCGACAGGGTGACAATGCCATGCAACAGATTTTCAACCGACACCTGCTCGCCCGCCGACAGGAACATGGTCGATCCTGCCGCCGGACCATGCCACTGCTTCCAGGTTTCCGGACGCACGGTGAACATGGTGTCGAGCTTCAACTCGCCCTTCTGGATCAGACGGAACGCGACATGCGCGGTCATCATCTTCGCCATTGATGCGGGCGGCATCTTCGTCTCACCACCCTTGTCATACAGGACAGCGCCGGACGACAGATCCTTCATATAGGCGATCGGCGCTTCGCTGGTGTAAGGCGGCGCGGCGGCGGTCAGCGGCTGGGTCAACAGCCCCGTGAAGAGGAGGACTGCAACAGACTTATTCATGGAGGCTGCCTTCAAATGGGATGGAATCGCTTGGAGGTCGCGATGTCTATCGCGCGTCATTAGCCATGATGCGGCCATTCTCAAAGCCCTTGGCTGCCGCCGCGCGCACACCCGCCTGTGCGGCGTCCTGCGTGGGGTAAGGACCAAAGCGCACGCGCCACAATCCGTCGCCCTCGACCGCCCTGGCACCGATGCGCTTCGCCAGCGTTTCGGCGCGGGCGCGCGATGAGAAAGCGGCGACCTGGACGATATAGGTGCGGGTGGAGGGTGGCGCGGTGACAGCGGCGGGCGCAACCGGCGTTGGGGCCGAAGCTGCGCCTGTCTGTTCGACCACGAAACCATCCTGTCGGGCTTGCTGGGGCGCGGACTCGCGTATGTCCCGCGCGCGCACCGGCTTGGGCGATGTCCTGACGCTTGACCGGGCTGCGATCTTGGCTTTCGCCGGAGCGATTACAGAGCGGGCAGGCAGCTTGGCCCGCAGTGCCGTCAGCAGGGCCGGCGGCGTTTCCAGCCGTTCGGCGACCCGGCCATGGCTGCGCAGCGTCGCGCGCTCCTGATCTGGCGGGCTGACCCGCCGCACCCGCACCGCCGCCGCGCCATCGCCGATCACGCCCAGTTGCTCGGCCGCGCCGCGCGACAGGTCGATGATCCGGTCATTGGCGAAAGGCCCACGATCATTGACCCGCACCAGGATCGTCCGGCCCGTGTCCAGCGCCGTCACCTCGACATAGCTGGGCAGCGGCAATGTCTGGTGGGCGGCCGTGATGGCGCCCGGCACAAAGGTTTCGCCATTGGCGGTCTTGTTGCCCTGCAACTCCTCGCCATACCAGCCCGCATAGCCGACCGCGTCATAATTGGGCGCATCTTCGGGCGTATAGGTGATCCGTCCCACGCTATAGGGCGCGCCGATCGTTACCGGTTCATCGGCGACCATGCCGCCCTGCGCCAACGGACGCGGCAATGGCGCAGGCGTCGGCGGCACAGGCACCTGCTCCCCGCCACCGCAAGACGCCAACAGCAGCATCACCCCGGCTGCCAGTGGCAGCCTAACCCCTTCATTTGACCGCATCGGCCAGCAACCCCACAGACAGAGCATAGAAATTGGAACAATTATAATCCAGGATCGCCCGGTAATTGCCGGTCAGCAGATAGGCGGTCTTACCCGGCCCGTCCGGTTCCAGCAGCGTCGCCATCACCGTATCGGCGGGCCAGATGCCGCTGGCGGGAAACAGGCCTAGCTTGCGCCATTCGGCCATGGTCAGCCAGCGGCTATGCCGGTTGAACACGCGCGGGCAACGCGCCGGATTGGTTTTTGCCGCCACGCTGGCGCGATCGAAACTGGATGGCACCGACACCGCCACGCCCCAGGGCTGGCCACGCCGCCACCCGGCCTGCACAAAATAATTGGCGATCGATGCCAGCGCATCGGCCTCGCTGGTCCAGATGTCCGCGCGCCCATCGCCATCGCCATCCTTGGCCAGCCGCAGATAGACTGACGGCAGAAATTGGGGATAGCCGGTCGCCCCGGCCCAGCTGCCGATCAGGCGGCTGCGCGGTACGCCATTGTCCAACATCTTCAATGTCGCCAGCAACTCCGGCTCGAACAAAGCGCGCCGCCGCCCCTCATGCGCCAGCGTCGCGAGCGACCGGATCAGGTCGAAATCGCCGGTATAGCTGCCATAATTGGTTTCATGGCCATAGATGGCGACCATGATCTCCTCCGGCACGCCCGTCTCCGCCTCAATCCGCGCCAGACGCGCGCGGTTGGCCTGATAGGCGATCCGGCCCCGGCTGATCCGCGCCGCGTCAACATGCTGGCGGCGATAGGGTTCGAAATTGGGGATCGGCGAATAAGCACCGCCGCCAGGCTGGGTCTGGTCCAGCGCGATGACGCGCGGGTTGGGGGTCAGCGTCGGAAACACACTGTCCAGCGTCGCGTCGCGAATGCCCATCGCCCGCGCCTTGGGCCGCAGGCTTTCCAGATAGGCGCGGAAATCCGCGCTATCCTGCGCCAGCGCAACACCCGGCACGACGGCAGCAGCGGTTACGCCCGCCAGCCCCAGCAACAGCGAAAATATAGACGAACGCAGAGAATCTCTCATCCCCCCGTTGTTGCACAGGCCGGACGACAGGTGAATCCCCTTAATGGCAACTATGGCCGGTTTAGACGACGAACCGAGCCACAGGCCATTTTTGCGCTTGGCAAGCCAGCACAGCGCGCTAGGAAGCGAGGCGACGGAAGGGTGGCAGAGTGGTCGATTGCAGCGGTCTTGAAAACCGCCGATGCGCAAGTATCCGTGGGTTCGAATCCCACCCCTTCCGCCAAATCTTTTCTCGGTCAGAATCCGCGCCTAACACTTTGAACGGCAAGGATAAATCTGGGGTTCGAACACCCTCATTCCAGTCATATTCCAGATGGGCATTGAGGGTCAGTTTGAGGACTATGTTCTTGTCCTCATAGGTGCCATTTCTCCATAGTTTCCAAGGGTTTGCGATGAAATCGAAAGCGGTTCGAAAACTTTCGTCATAGTCTGGCAAAGTCGTGCCGCAACGCGCGGTTTTTTCAGCCAGAACAAGCTTCTCGCGCTCCAGCTTTTCGATCTCCTGCTCATAGCGATTGATGAGCGTCGGGCTTTCCGCCGCCATCACGCGATCCAGCAGCAGCGAAGTCTTTTTCTCGACCGCTGCGATTTCCAGCTTGAACCCTGCGCGGATTTCCTTCGCCTTGGCCCCGGCTTCGTTCCAGCGTTTGCGGAACAGTATGGAGAAGATGTCGAACATCTCCTGACTTGGCACAAGCTGGCCGAGCATCGCTTCATATGCGCCCTCGACCACTTCGCGCTTCACCGACTTGCCAAAGCGCTCGCAGCCCCGATGACGGCATACATAATAGGGATAGGTCGCATTCCTGCCCTTGGTCCAGTTCGCAGTCATGGTGTGCGAACAGCATCCACAGGCAAGGAAGCCCCGAAGCGGGAAATCGGCATGAATGTCAGTCCGCACCGGAGCGAATTGCTTGCCAGCCAGGCGATCCTGATTGCGCTGAAACGTCTCCAGCGAGATCAGGCCGTCATGATAGCCCTTCCGTAAGGACACGTCCCACATCTGGCTTTCGACATATCCGGCATAAAGCACGTTGGTCAGGATGCGATGGGCCTGTTCGTTCGTCGCATGCCCGTGGCGGGTGCGCGGAAATTGCGGATGCAGTTCGAGGAAGCGCTTCACTTCCGCCTGTGACGCGAAGCGACCACAGGCAAAGCCTTCCAGAGCTTCCGCAATGACCGATGCAACGGGTTCGTCACGAACGAGCGTACTGCCACCGCTGGGATGCTTCTGATAGCGATAGCCCAAGGGCGCGTTGTGGACGTAGAAGCCGCCGAGCATTCTTGCCCGCATCCGGTTCTTGGCCTGTTGGCCGTTCTTCTGCCGCTGATGCTGGGCAAGACTGGCCATCAGATTTTCGTGAAAGATGCTGTCGGGATCGGTGCCGAATTCCCATGACGGAGATTCCAGCGATGCCCCTGCTGCGTAGATCATTTCTTTCAGGTCGAAATGATTGCGCACGTCACGCGCCATACGGCTCACGTCATCAATGATGACGACGATTTCCAGTTTCCGGTTCTTGCGCACGAAAGCCAGCATGGCATCAAAGCCGGGACGCCTTGCCAGCTTGCCGGATACGTCGTCATTGAAGACGTCAATCACCTCATGGCCACGGCCATTCGCATATTCACGGCAGCGCATTTCCTGCGAGGTCAATCCATTGCCCTCTTTGGCTTGACGCTTGGTCGAAACCGGATGAGGTGGATGGCTCCCGCTCACGGCATCTAAGTGCCAAGATGGGTTTGC
>NZ_JBMDKQ010000031.1:0-31561 GCF_057809795.1 Sphingobium sp. FG125 | reverse complement strand
ATGCGCATTGTTCTCGACAAGCTCGAACCGAACGGCGATTGCATATGGGAGCAGCCGCTAATGGCCATGTCCGGTCCTCCCTCCGGCCGTCGTGGCCGTGGCCGCGCACCCATGGCCGACATCAACGTCACGCCCCTGGTCGACGTCATGCTGGTGCTGCTGATCATTTTCATGGTCACAGCGCCGCTGCTGGTGACCGGTGTGCCGGTCAACCTGCCTGAAACCCGCGCCAAGGGGCTGGACCAGGACGCCAAGCCCACCGTCGTGTCGATCGACCGTGACGGCGCGACCTATGTAGATGAAGATGCCGTGGCCGACGCCGACCTGCCCGGTCGCCTCGCCGAGATCGTCGCCGCCAATGCGGGTAAGGCGGACGCGCCGCAAATCTTCCTGCGCGCCGACAAGGGGCTGGATTATGGCCGGGTGATGCGGGTGATGGCCGAACTCAACCGCGCGGGCCTGAACAAGGTGTCGCTGGTCTCCTCGCCTGACGACACGGCGGAATAGACCGACGATGGAGCGCACGGAGAAAATCGGCCTTGGCGTCGCAACCGCGGGGCATGTCCTGCTGTTCGGGCTGCTGTCGGCTGGCTTTTTGGCTACCCCCAACCCGTTGAAGCTGAAAACCCCGCCGATGGAAGTGTCCATGGTGGATGAGGTTGCGCTGCAATCGACCGCGCCCAAATTGTCGACCGAACCGCCCCCGCCCAGCGTCGCCCCCGAACAGGGACCGACGCAAGATGCGGCCCCAGCGCCGGAACCGGAACCCGCACCTGAACCCGTGCCGGTTCCGCCCAAGCCGCAACCCAAGCCTGTGCCGCCCAAGCCGGTCGCCAAGCCCGCGCCCGCCAAGCCAAAGCCTGCGCCGCCCAAGAAGGAGGTGGCCAAGGTCGCGCCAAAGCCCAAGCCCGCGCCGGAAAAACCCGCGCCCCAAAAAAAATCCGCGCCCAAGCCGACCCCGGCCAAGCCCAAGGCCACCGCCACGCCATCGAAGCCCGCCGCCAAGGCATCGACTAAGCCTGCGACCAAAGCGCCCGCCCGCGCGTCGGGTCAGGGCAAGGCGGACAAGCCCAAAGGATCGCTGCTCGGCAATGATTTCCTCAAAGGCATCGACACCAGTGCCGAAGCCCCGCGCAAACCGCCCGCCCCGGCGCCCGCCGCCGCCATGGGTCCGGCGCAGAAATCGGCGCTCGACGCCGAACTGCGCCGCCAGTTGAAGCCCCATTGGCGTCCGCCTTCGGGCGCGGATGCGGACCGGCTCGTCACCCTGCTCGAAGTGCGGCTCGACAAGAGCGGCGCGCTGATCGGCACGCCGGAGGTGATCGACCAGCTTGGCGTCACCGCCAGCAACCGGCCACAGGCCAAACTTCATGCCGAACGGGCGATTCAGGCGGTCAAGCTTGCTTCCCCCTTCCGCAACATGCCGCCCGAATTTTACGACCAATGGAAATGGCTCCGGCCACTCCGCTTTGACGCGAGGCTGAACCGATGAAACCCACCCTTTTGCGCCGTTTGAGCGTGGCGACCGCCGCGCTGCTTGCCTTCGCAGCGATGCCAGCCATGGCCCAATTGTCGGTCGATGTGACCGGCGAGATTGACAGCAATGTCAAGGTCGCCGTCCCCTCCATGCCCGCGCAGCAGGAGGTCGCCACCCCCGCCGGGTCCGCCACGGAACTCGGCCGCAAGATCGCCGAAGTCATCGCCTCGGACCTTAAAGGCTCCGGCCTGTTCGATCCGTCCGGTCCCGCTGGACTGCCGCAAATCCCCTTTGCCGAAGTCACTTTTCCGCAATTCGACAAATGGGGTGCCTATCAGGCGCTGGTGCAGGGTTTCGTCCGCACCACCGGCGGAGAGGCCGACATCACCGTGGGCTGCTACCTCTATGACGTAGCGCTGAAACAGGAACTCACCCGTCAGGGCTATGTCGTCGCCCCGCGTGACTGGCGACGGGCCGCGCATAAGTGCGCCGACGCCATCTATGCCCGCTTGTCGGGCGAAAGCCCCTTCTTCGACAGCCGCATCGCCTATATCGCCGAAAGCGGACCGAAGGGTGCGCGCGTCAAGCGCCTCGCCATCATGGACAGCGACGGCGCGAACCACCGTTTCATCACCAACGGCCAGTCGATGGCGCTCACCCCGCGCTTTTCGCCCGACTATAAATCCATCCTCTATGTCAGCTATCTGGGCAGCCGGGTGCGCCTCTATATCTATGACATCGGCGCGGGCCAGCAGCGGCTGGTGACCGAAAGCAATAACCCGACCTTCGCCCCGCGCTGGTCGCCGGACGGGCGCAACATCCTGTTTTCGATGGCGATTGCTGGCAATACCGACATTTATCGCGTTCCCGCCAGCGGCGGCACGCCCGTTCGCCTCACCACATCGCCGGGCATTGACGTGGGCGGCAGCTATTCGCCCGATGGCAGCCAGATCGTGTTTGAAAGCGACCGGTCGGGCGGGCAGCAACTCTATGTCATGAACGCGGACGGCTCGAACCAGCGCCGCATCAGCCATGGCGGCGGCCGCTATGCGACGCCCGAATGGTCGCCTCGTGGCGACCTGATCGCCTTCACCAAACTGTCGGGCGATTTCAAGATCGCGGTGATGACGCCGGGTGGCGACAATGAGCGCATATTGACTAATGGCTGGCAGGATGAACAGCCGACCTGGTCGCCCAATGGCCGCGTGCTGCAATTCTTCCGCACATCGCCGGGCAAGCAGGGGTCGAGCCAAGTGTGGCAGGTCGACCTGACCGGCGTGAACGAGCGTCGCATCCCCACCCCCTTGAGCGGGTCCGACCCCGCCTGGGGACCGCTGCTGCCCTGAAAATCGCGCATATTGACGGTTGGCATGGAACCCAATCGTCTTGACAGCGTAACGAACATCACGGACCCTGATACCGTCCTTGCGGGCGGTGCCCGGATCAATCAAAGGAGACCCCCGATGAAAATGTCCCGAACGCTGGTCATGGCTACCGCCATCATCGCTCTGGCCGCCTGCTCGAAAAAGCCGCCCGCCGAATTGCCGCCCGCGCCCGGTGCCGCCGTCGCCGAACCGTCCGGCCCGACCGGACCCAGCGGCCCGATCAAGGGCAGCCAGGAGGATTTCGTCGCGTCCGTCTCCTCCGACCGTATTTTCTTCGGCCTCGATCAATATGATATCGATGCGGAGGATCAGGCGACGCTGCAAAGCCAGGCCGCCTGGCTGCAACAAAATCCGGCCGTGCGCGTCACGATAGAGGGTCATGCCGACGAACGCGGCACCCGCGACTATAATATCGCGCTGGGCGAACGCCGCGCCAATGCCGCGAAAAACTATCTCGCCTCGCTCGGCATAGACTCAGGCCGCATCACCACGGTCAGCTATGGCAAGGAACGCCCGGCAGCGCTGGGTTCGGATGAAGCCTCCTGGGCCCAGAATCGCCGCGCGGTGACGGTGACGATCCAATATTGATCACCTGCCAGATATGATCGAAAGGCCCGCCCGTCCCCGACCGGCTGGCCTTTTCATTGTGGCAACAAAAGCATCCTCCCCTGCAAGGGGAGGTGGCTGGCCGAAGGCCAGACGGTGGGGTGTCGCCTTCTCGATAGGGCGACACCCCTCCACCACTTCGTGGTCCCCCTCCCCTTGCAGGAGAGGATTTGCACCGCGCCAGTCAATCACCCCGGCCATCCTCTTTTGGGCGTGCGTTCCATCTGGTGGGCATAATCTTGCTGACTTCTCGGTCCAACTGGCCGATAGACTATGCCGGAACAGGAAAATGGACGGCCATGCAGGACAGCGACGACAGGGTGGACCCGGCACAGGAATCGGGCAACGAACCGGGGGTCAAAGGCACGCAGACGCTGATGCGCGCGCTCGACATCATGGACGAGGTGATTGACGGCCCGATCCGCGCCGCCGACCTTGCCCGTAAGCTGGGCATGAGCAAGACCACCGCCCACCGGCTGGTGCAGGCGCTCAAATCCCGCAACTATCTGACGGTCACGCGCGACGGCTTTGCGCTGGGGCCAAAGCTGCTGCAACTGGGCGTGCTGGCGACCGAGCAGATCGACTTTGTCCGCATAGCCCGCCCCTTCATGGAGCTGCTGTCCGAACGCACCGGCTTTTGCGTGTTCGTGGGCAAGCGGGAGGGCGATTTTTCCCGCCATCTCGACCGCGTCACCGGCACCCAGCGGCTGCGCGTCGCCACGGCCCCTGGCGACCGCCGCCCGATCGCCGAAACAGGCCTGGGCAAGGCGCTGTTGCTGGACGAGGATGAAGCGACCTGGGAACGGCTCTATCTGCTGGCCAAGGATGGCCAGGCATCGCGCGAACAGATCGACGCCTTCCTTGCCGAAATGCGCGCGCACAAGGCGCGGGGCGAAGTGCTGCACGACAGCGAACTGGGCGACGGCGTCCGCTCCATCGCCACCCCGGTCCGCGATGCCAAGGGGCAGATTTGCATCGCCATCTCCATCGCCAGCGCAGCCCATTATCTGACCGACGAACTGCGCCCTACCTTGGCCGAACAGGTCATGCGCGTCACCCAGCAGATCAGCGCCGCCGTGGGCTATAGCGGCCCGCGCTGAAGGGTTTTCAAAACCTCCCTTGCAAGGGGGTATCGTATATGAAACGGCCCTCTCCTTCATCGTCATCCTGAACTTGTTTCAGGATCCATTTCTCGTCACGAGCCACGGCTTTTGGGGCACGATGGATGCTGAGCCGAAGGCCAGCGCAGCTAAATAAATTCAGCATGACGTTGAGGAATAGCCGAACGCCATATGCGATAGCCCTGCCTTGCACGGACAAAACCCAAAAAAACAGGGCGCGATCATTGAAATGATCGCGCCCTTGAGGCTGGGGGGGAAAGAGTGAAATTTACATCCGGTAGGTCACGCCAAAGGTGAAGGTCCGGCCGATCCGCGTCTCGAACAATGTGTCCTGCCGCACGCTGTCGGTGTAGAGGCGGTTCTGTTCATCGGTCAGGTTTTGCGCCTCGACGATGATCTTCAGGCGATCGGTGACGTTGAGCGAGGCCGATGCATCCATGTAGAAAGTCTTGGCATTGCCCACCAGATCGCTGCCCGGCGAGGCAGGGATACCGCGGATGAACTTGTCGCGGAAGTTGCCGGTGGTGCGGATGCTGAACTTTTCATCCTCATAATAGAGCGTTGCCGACGCAGTTTTCTTCGACAGGCCGACCAGGTCCGCCGTCGTCGTCACCGTCGGCACGCCGCCGACGCTGGCCAGGATATAGTCGATCTTCGACGTCACCAGCGTGTAGTTTGCCAGCACACCAAAATTGCTCAGGAACCCGTCGAAGAAGGTGAAGGGGATCTGCGCGTTCAGCTCGATACCCTTGAGCGGACCGCCCGGCGTGTTGAACGGCTGCGACACGGTGAACAATTCGGTCGGCGCGGTATTGCTGTTTTCCAGCAGCGCATTGGGCAGGCCCAGCTCGTTGAACGGCACCTGGCTGTTCACATTCTGGATGAAGCTCTTGATATCCTTGTAGAAGAAGGCGGCTGAGAGCAGCGAACCGGGACGGAAATACCACTCCACCGCGACATCGAACGTGTTGGCGCGGATCGGGTTGAGGAAGGGATTGTTGACATTGCCGACGCGGGTGACCGGATTGACGCCGCTGGTTGGCGTCAGCAGGCCCAGTTCCGGCCGCGCCAGCACCTTGGCCCCCGACAGGCGGATCAGCACATTGCTGACCGGCTCGATCACGATGTTGGCCGATGGCAGCCAGTCGTCATAGACATTCTGCGCGGCGGCGAACTTGCCGACCAGATTGGTGGGCGACGTTTGCCCGGCTGGCGGGGCGACCGCGATATAGCCCGACGAAAGCATGTCGGTGCGGACATAACGCACGCCCACATCGCCGCGAATGCCAAAGCCGGTCGCCTGTTCCAGGTCGAAATTGGCCATCAGGTAACCGCTGGTCACCTCTTCACGCACCCGGCTGCGACCGCCGCCACATTCGACGCCGCAAAAGCGCACATCGTCAAAGCCGAACGTATCGGCCCATTTGTCGGCGTCGATCGACACCCAGCTGGCGGGCGCACCCTGACCCCACAGCTTGTCCACGCCGGTGATGTCGCGGGTGATGCTGGCCAGCGTCGTGCCGGCGGGCAATGCGCGAACCACCGTATCGGCCGAATAAGGACGCAGGAAGGTGGAGAGGAAGTCGCTGCGCCGATATTGCGCGCCCGCCCGGATCGAGAAAGCGTCGCTCACGGTCCATTTCAGATTGGTTTCGGCGGTCAGATTGTCGGTCTTGTTGCGCGACGGCTTGCCCTGATAGCTGAATCCGCCAAGCACCGTGCCGTCGGCCAGGCCCGGCGCATAGGTGAAGCTGCCAGGATTGGCGACATCGACGCCAAAGCCCAACTTGGGCGTGGTGCCGCCATCGCGGAAATCAATCGAGAAGCCATCGGTGTCGATCGCGTCGATGAAGGTCTGGAGCCGCTTCTTGCCGTCCCAGATCGACCGGTTGAAGCCGACCAGACCGTCAATGGTCAGACTGTCGTTCAGGTCGCGGCGGAAATTGACATTCGCCTGCTTGAAGGTCGACACGAAATTGTCGACCAGCCCTTCCGATCGCACATCGACCCCGTCGAACACGCCATGGACCAGCGATCCATTCTCGTCGAACTCAATCTCGCGCACCGACGTCATCGGCTGGCCATTATTGGAAGCCGACCGGGCGAAGGAGATGGCAGCGATATAATTGTCGCGGCGGGTCACTTCGAACCGCGAATAGAGGAAGTCGACCGAAATGTCGGTCTGGTCGTCCGGCTGGAACTGGAGCGTCAGCGATCCACCGATCCGCTCCTGCTTCTGGTCGCTGTTCAGGTAGCGCGGAATACGCGGCAGGAACGCGCCGCTGCCGGGTGTGTTAGGCAGGTCGGCCCGGCGCAAATCCTGGATCGTCTGATAGGCAGCCACATTGCTGGTGCGCGGATTGCCGGTAGAACAATCAGCGGCGGTCACGCCCTTGAGCGCATTGTCCGCCGGATTCTGCGGCGTATAGCCCAGCGGCGAACAGAAACCGCCATTGGTATTGGCCGATAACAGGTCGACAGCCGAATAGCCGACCTCGCGAATGTTGCGCTTCTGGTAAGCGACCGATCCCAATATGCCGAAGCCGCTGTCGCCAAACTGCTTGGAAATCAGCAGCGATGCGCGCGGATCGACCTTCTTGGACAGTTCATTATAGATGCCGCGCGCGGTCATCGACAGGACGAAATCATCCTTTTGGTCGAATGGCTTGGGCGCGGACAGATCGACCGTCGCGCCGAGCGATCCTTCCTCAATATCCGCCGACGGCGTCTTGCGCACTGACAAAGCAGAGAAAATCTCGGTCGGGAACACGTTGAAGTCGAAGCTGCGGCCATTATTGCCCGCGCCGTAAATGTCCGAACCGCCGGTCTGCGCCGACCCTTCCATGCCGTTGATGCGGACGCGGGTGAAACCGGCGCCCAGACCACGGACGGAAATGTTGCGCCCCTCGCCACCATCACCGCGCGCCAGCGCCACGCCGGGCACGCGCTGCATCGATTCAGCGAGGTTAGAGTCGGGGAATTTGCCGATATCTTCGGCAACGATCGAATCGATTGCGGCCGCTTCCTTGCGCTTCATGCCGAGCGCGCTGTTGAGCGAGGCGCGAAAGCCGGTGACGACGATGTCGGCAGCCTCTGGCTCAGCCGGTGCCGACTGGTCCTGCGCCAGTGCGGGCGCAGCCATCAGCATGGCGGATGCGAGCGCCAGGCCTGAGCTGCGGCGTGCAAACGCGGAACGAGTGGTGGTGGTCAACATATAATCCTCCCCTGATCGCTGGGCTTCCCCCAGATGTCCCACTATGTGAACTCACGTATCACCTTATAGGGAGTCGGTCGATAATGCCAGAAAAATCATCATGTGATTATTTGGTCCACAATGTGGATCATTTTGCCGGAGCGATCTCCGCCGCATAGACATGGCTCGCCCCTTCCATATTGGACCGGAAGATCATCCAGCGACCGTCGGGGGTGAAGGTGACATTGGGCTCCAGCCGATAGTCATGCCGGGCCAGATCGACGATCTTCTCCGCCCGCAACGTCCCCGCCTCGATCAGGTCGTCGGCATTGTCCGCCCGGATGCCCGCGACATCGGGGATGGGCTGCGGCGTGAACAGAGTCAGATATTTGCCATCCGTCGCGCGCGCCACCATCTGCGCGTCGCCGCCATCGCCGGAAAAGCGCTGACCATCGGGCGACTGGTTATAATGGACCGACCATTGATCGCGCGGCACGGGGAACCAGCGCCTCTTGCCGGTCGCCAGTTCATAGCCCGCCAGCCAGAACACTTCACCACGCGGGGTCTGGAGATCATACCAGACCCATTTCCCATCGGGCGAGAAGAATTCATGCCCCGCAATCTCCATATTCATGGCGCGCTTGTGGACCAGTCGCTGGTCGCTGCCATCGGTGTGGATCGTCCATATCCGGTCGACCTTGTGCCATGGCCCTTCATGGCAATAGAGGATGCGGGTCGGGTCGGTCGGCGAAAACTGGACATGGTTGAGCCAGTCGGTCGAGGCGACCACCACCTTGCGCGCGCCGGTGCGAATATCGATGGTGAAAATCTCCATCGGGATTTTCGCCTCCAGCCGCTGGTTCAGCCGCACCTCCTTGGCATCGGCATAGGAAAGCGGCTTGCCGTCCGCCCCGGTCGCGGCAAAGGCGGTCTCGCCGGGCCGGTTGCCATCGCCGCCGGGTTGCAACGGCGGCTCGCGCTCCGCCCATTGCCCCAGCAGCAGCGTCTCGTCAGCGTTGATCGACCCGATCGATCCGCGCGCGACCGTCGCGATCCGCCGCACCTTGCCGCTGTCGATATCCACGCCATGGACGATCACCCCCGCGCCATGGGGCTGGGTATAATAGGCCGTCCGCGTCCGCCGCCCGACCAGCAACAGCTTGATCCCCGCCTGTCGCACCAGCGGCGTTACGCGCCAGTCGGCCAGCCGGACCACGGCAATGCCATCGGGCGTAGAGATCACCATCTTGTCGCCTTGGCGGGTATAGCTGTTCTGATGGAAATAGAGTGAGGTGCTGCCCGGCGCCTGGCTGATGCGGACGATGCGATGGCCGGTGGTCTGGTCGATCCATTCGCGCGCGGGCGCGGCCTGCGCCGCCGGGGCGCTGATGACCGCCAGAGCCAAGATTGCCGCCATAGGTGCCAAGCGCATGATCCATCCCCTGTTGCTATTGTTCTATATGGTGGAACCTAGTTCTTACATATGGCCATATTGCAGCATCGGCGGAAGAGGAAAAGTGATTGACCGTCAAAATATCCCGATATATGGATCATATTTCTATTTAACGGGATAAGGCTAACTGCTCCTGCACGGGCAGTTATATTGGGGGGAGCGGATCGGGTCCGAACCGCTCCCCTTCTTCCCGTCGCTCCAGCGGGGTCGCCACCAATGCCGTCCAGCGCCGCCCTTGCCCTGATGCTGAGTGAGTCCGGCCGGGAACTGACATGGACATGACTCGCCGCGACCTGGCGCTCGGCCTGCTGGCGCTCAGCCTCCCCTTCCCCGCCCATGCCGCGCACCAGATCGACGTGCGTGATCATGGCGCGCGCGGCGACGGCATCACCCTCGATAGCGATGCGATCAACGCCGCCATTCTCGCCGCATCGCGCGCAGGCGGTGGCACCGTCATCCTGGCCCCTGGCCGCTATCTCTGCTTCTCGATCCGCCTCCAAAGCCGCGTCACCCTGCTGCTCAGCAAAGGCGCAATCATCGAAGCCGCCGATCCCGCACGCCACGCCGGGCGCTACGACCTGCCCGAAGTAGGGATCGACCAGCTCTATCAGGATTTCGGCCACAGCCATTGGCACAACAGCCTGATCTGGGGCGATGCTGTGCAGGACGTCGCGATCATCGGTCCCGGCCTGATCCACGGTATGGGCCTGACCCGCGACGGTCCCGGCGCGCGCTGGAAAAAACAGGCGGGTGAGCGGCCCTTGTCGATGCAGGCGATGACCGCCGCGCAGATCGCCAACCTCGAACCCGCCGCCGCCGCCATGGCGGGGAAGGGCAACAAGGCGATCGCCTTCAAAAAAGGCCGCAACATCCGCCTGTCCGGCTTCACGATCCACAAGGGCGGCCATTTCGCCATCCTCGCCACCGGCACGCGCGGGCTGCGCATCGACGGGCTGACGATCGACACCGACCGCGACGGCATCGACCTCGATTGCGTGCGCGACGTGGTGGTGGAACGCTGCCGGGTCAATTCCCCCAATGACGACGCCATCGTCGTCAAAAGCAGCTTTGCGCTCGGCAGCGCCATCGCGGCGGAAAATATCCTCATCCGCGACTGCGACGTTTCCGGCTATGACATGGGGTCCGTCATCGACGGCACCCGCACCACCGTCCAGACCATCGCCCCCGATCAGGATCGCGTCACCGGTCGCATCAAGCTCGGCACCGAAAGCAATGGCGGCTATCGCAACATCGTCATCAAGGATTGCCGGTTCACCCGCTGCCGGGGGCTGGCGCTGGAAACCGTCGATGGTGGCGTCATGGATCATATCGTCGCCCGCCGCCTCACCATGCGCGACGTCACCACCGCGCCGCTCTTCCTGCGGCTGGGCGACCGGCGACGCGGGCCGGAGGGTACCGGCGTCGGTGCGATCCGCGACGTGGACATCAGCCAGATCGACGCGCGCGGCATCGACCATCGCTTTCCCGCCACGATTGCGGGCCTGCCCGGCCATCGCATCGCCGACGTGGCGCTGCGCGACATTCACCTCGTCTATGATGGTGGCGGCACGGCAGCGGACGCCGCCCGCCAGCCTGCCGAGCTGACCGACGCCTATCCCGAACCCAGCATGTTCGGCACCCTGCCCAGTTGGGCGCTATGGGCGCGCCATGTGGAACGGCTGACGATCGACCGCTTCACGGCCGAAACAAGCACCCCCGACCAGCGCCCGCCCTTCCGCATGGAGGATGCGCCGGGCCTCTCCATTCAAAACACGCCGCTCTGGCGCGCGCGGCATTGACGCCGATGTGGGACATTGTTACCATATATCGGTCAACTGTTCCATAATATGGTTCTTTAGGAGAGTCGGGTGGCGATCCACGCCTTCAAGATGCAGCTCAAGCCGGGCGTGGTCGCGGAATATCGCCGCCGCCATGATGAAATCTGGCCGGAACTGACCGCCCTGCTCAGCGCATCGGGCATTTCGGCCTATTCCATCTTCCTGGATGAGGCGACGCTCAGCCTGTTCGCCGTCCTGACCCTGTCCAACGATAATCAGCGCGACACGCTGCCCGACCATCCGGTCATGCAGCGCTGGTGGGCCAGCATGGCGCCGCTGATGGAGGTCGAACCCGACAACCGGCCCAAGGAATGGCCGCTCGTCCCGCTGTTCCATCTCGATTGATGGCCATGATGCACCGCCTTCTCCCCGCCCTGCTGCTCGGCACCATGCTGGCCCACCCCGCCCCCGCGCAGGTCGCCAAACCCACGGCGAACTTCGCCGCCCCGGTCCAGACCTTCGGCCGCGTGTCCTATGACGCGCGTTCGCTGATGATCGACGGGCAGCGGCAGATCATCTGGGGCGGGGAATTCCACCCCTTCCGCCTGCCATCGCCCGACCTGTGGCGCGACATCCTCCAGAAAATGAAGGCCAGCGGTTTCAACACCGTGGCCCTCTATTTCGACTGGGGCTATCACAGCCCAAAACAGGGCGTGTACGACTTTACCGGCATCCGCGATCTCGACCGGCTGCTGACCATGGCGGAGGAAGAAGGCCTCTACGTCATCACTCGCGCCGGTCCCTATGTGAACGCGGAACTCTCGCGCGGCGGCTTCCCCGGCTGGCTGGTCAACCAGCGCGCCCGCGCCCGCACCGACGACCCGGCCTATCTCGCGGCGGTCGATGAATGGCTCGACCAGATCAACCCGATCATCGCCCGGCACCAGATCAATGCGGACAAGACGCGCAAGGGCGGGGTCATCCTGCACCAGATCGAAAATGAGCTGGCGCTGACGACGCCTGCGCAACGCCGTTATATGGACCATCTCTACGCCCGCGCGCGCGCCGACGGCATCACCGTGCCGATCTTCCACAATGATCAGGGCCGCAACGGCTATTGGACGCCGGAGTCCTCCAGGGTCGAGAAGGTCGTTCCCGGCCCGGTCGATATGTACGCATTCGACGGCTATCCCGGCGGCACCTGCACCGTCACCGGCCAACCAACCCGCGATGTCGCCGCGCCCGACTGGGGCTATTATGGTCCCGGCGGGGCGAAGGGCGGCGCGTCGGCCTCCCCCGACACGCCCGGCCTCCTCGCCGAATTTGGCGGCGGCTGGTTCGACTATTGGGGGTCGAATGGCGGCTATGATTGCAACGCCATCCAGCGCGGCAAGCGGTTCCAGCGGGTATTCTACGGCACGAACCTGGCCAATGGCATCGGCATCCAGAGCTTCTACATGACCTATGGCGGCACCAGCTGGGGCTGGCTGCCCGGCCCGGTGGTGTTTACCAGCTATGATTATGGCGCAGCCATATCGGAACCGCGCGCCTTGCGCGAAAAGGCGCAGGAAATGAAGCAGCTGGGCGGGCTTATCGCCTCGGTCCCCGACCTTGCGGGCATGATCCCCGCTGGCCCGGTCGATATTTCCTCACCCAATATCCAAATCTATCATAATAAAAGCCCGCAAAGCGACGCCCGCTTCCTGATGGTGACGCACAAGCCGTCCAACGGGCAAACGAACGACGCCTTCTCCTTCACCGCCGACCTGCCCGATGGCCGCTACACCGTGCCGATGCAGCTCAACGGCTTCGACGCCAAATGGCTGGTCGCAGGGGTGGCGTTGGGCGGACAAAGGCTGGTCTATTCGACATCGGAAGTGCAAAGCGCACAAACCCTCAACCGTCATCCCCGCGAAGGCGGGGATCCATCTCCCAACCTCACGCGCGGGAACGACGAAACCGGCCAAGACCTCATCCTTCTCTACGGCCGTGCAGGCGAACCGGGCGAAACCGTCCTGCGCTACACCAGCGCGCCGAAAATCACCCTGCTGGAAGGCAAGGCCGCCACCAGCTTCGACCCCGCCAAGGGCGACCTCACCCTCCGTTACACCCACCAGAACCGCGCCATCGTGCGGATCGAGGGCGGCGGTCGGCCACCCCTCACGCTGATCATGGCCGATGAGGCCGAAGGCACGCGCTACTGGCGTCATGGCGACGCGCTGATCCGCGGCCCCGAACTGGTCCGCAACGCCACCGCCAAGGGCAGCACCCTCGCTTTGACCGGCGACACCGCCGCGCCAAGCCCGCTCGAAATCTGGGCGCCCGCCGCGATCCGCGCGATGACATGGAACGGCGCACGCATCGCCGCACGCGCCACCCCCACCGGCAGCCTGACCGCCACTCAGCCACTCCCCGGCCCCGCCGCCATCCCCCTGCCCGCCCTCACCGACTGGCGCATGGCCAAGGGATCACCCGAAGCCGATCCCGCCTTCGACGACAGCGCATGGCAGGCGATCGACGCCCGCCCCAGCGCCAGCATCACCCAGCGCCCCGATGGCCAGCCCAATATGGGCATGGACGCCTATGGCTTTCACGACGGCGATGTCTGGTATCGCGGCCGCTTCACCGGCACGCCCGACACCAAAACGCTGTCGCTTTATTATGGCGCAGGTGGCTCCGGCCTCGTCCAGGCCTGGGTCGATGGCATGTTTCTGGGCGAGGCTGAAACCCCGTCCGGCCTGCCCCGCCCGATCACCACCGGCACCGCCCGCTTCGCCCTGCCCGCCAGCGCGCAGTCAGGTGAGCATGTCATCTCCGTCATGGTCCGCAACAATGGCCATAATTGGGATCTGGACAGCGACGATTTCCATAAGGAAGCGCGCGGCCTCATCTCGGCCTCGCTCGAAGCCCCTGGCGGTCGCAGCTTCACCATACCGATCGCCTGGAAGATTCAGGGCAGGCAGGGCGGCGAAACCCTGCCCGACATTGCACGCGGCGCAGCCAATAATGGCGGCCTCTACGGCGAACGCATGGGCTGGCACCTGCCCGGCTTCAACGACAGTGGCTGGGCCAAAACTACCGTCCCCGCCAGCCAGAGTGCGCCCGGCACCAGCTGGTATCGCACCAGCTTCGACCTTGCCGTGCCCAAGGGGCAGGATGCGACCATCGCGCTCAGCTTCGGCGACGCGACCACCCCGCGCTCGCCCGTCCGCTACCGCGTGCTGATCTTCGTCAACGGCTGGAACATGGGCCAGTTCATCGCCCATGTCGGCCCGCAGCGCACCTTCCCCATCCCCGAAGGCATTCTCAACCATCGGGGCAAGAATCACATCGCGCTCGCCGTCACCTCCGACGGTGCGCCGGGCGACGCACTTGAAGCCGTGCGCCTCTTCACCCTTCACAATGTCAAAGGCGGCGTGCCGGTGCGGATGGTGTCCGCCCCCGCCGCCCCGTCCGATCTCAAGCAGGAGAAATAATAGTGGCCGCCCTTACTCATGACGTCGCACGGTCCAGCGTGATCGACGCCATCGACCGCCTGATGCACAATCTGGTCAACATCACCGACGAAACCGGCGAGTTCCTGCTGCATCTGGACGATGGCCGCATCATCGACACCAAGGGCTGGGCCGGGTGGGAATGGACCCATGGCGTGGGCCTGTTCGGCATGTGGCGCTATTATGAGCAGACCGGCGATGCCAAGGCGCTGACCATCATCAAACAATGGTTTGCGGATCGCTTTGCCGAAGGCACGCCGACCAAGAATATCAACACCATGGCCCCGTTCATCACCCTCGCCTACCTTTACGAGCATGAACCCTCGCCCGCTTACATCCCCTATCTCGACAGCTGGGCCGAATGGCTGATGGCCCCCGACGGCCTGCCCAAGACGGAGGAGGGCGGCTTTCAGCACATCGTCTATAATGACGAAAATCCGGGCGAAATGTGGGATGACACGCTGATGATGTCGGTGCTGCCGCTGGCCAAGATCGGCCTGCTGCTCGACCGCCCCCATTATGTCGAGGAAGCCAAGCGCCAGTTCCTCATCCACATCAAATATCTGTTCGACAAGAAAACGGGCCTGTGGTTCCACGGCTGGGATTTCAACGGTCGCCACAATTTCGCCGAGGCCTTGTGGGCGCGCGGCAATTGCTGGGTGACGATCGCCATCCCAGAAATCATCGAGATTCTCGACCTGCCCGAAGGCGACGCACTGCGGACCTTCCTGATCGACACGCTCGCCGCCCAGGTAAAAACCCTGGCCGCCACGCAGGACGCGGACACTGGCCTGTGGCACACGCTGATTACCGACCCGACCAGCTATCTGGAAGCCTCCGCCACCGCCGGTTTCGCTTATGGTATCCTGAAAGCCGTGCGAAAGGGCTATCTGCCGCGCGACTATGAAGCCGTCGGCATCCGCGCTGTCGAGGGCGTGCTGGCCAACATCGACGAGACGGGCGAGCTGAAACAGGTCAGCTTCGGCACGGCGATGGGCGACACGCTGCAATTCTACAAGGACATCCCGCTCACCTCCATGCCCTATGGCCAGAGCCTGGCAATCTGCGCTCTCGCCGAATTTCTGCGCACCTATATCTGACACAGCAGCATGGGCGGGACCGATATCTTGGAAGGATCGTTCCCTCGCCGCATTCTGTTGAAAGGTGCCGCCAGCCTCACCGGGCTGGCGGCATTGCTGTGGCCCTTTGCCATCACCGCCCATGCGGAAAGCTGGGTCCATGCCACCGCCCGCAACGGGGATATAACGCTGGCATCGGGCCGGCAGGTCGCGCCGGTCGTTACCGATCCCACCGACCACGCCGTGGTCGCCATAGCCGCGCAGGATCTGCGCGATGACCTGACCACCGTCACGCGCGGCACGCCCGGCGGTGCCACGCAAATCTGGGTCGGCACGCTCGGCCGCAACGCCGCGATCGACCGGCTGGTGGCCGACCGGCGCATCGCCATCGGCACCCTCAAGGGCGCATGGGAAAGTTTCCTCATCACCAGCGTCGATCGGCCCAGCCCCGGCGTCGCCCGCGCGCTGCTGATCATCGGCAGCGACCGGCGCGGCACCGCTTATGGTGCCTATGAACTCTCCCGCGCCATCGGCGTCTCCCCCTGGCACTGGTGGGCCGACGTCACGCCCGCCCGGCGCGCATCGCTCCATGTCGCCAAAGGGCTGCGCCGCTTCGGCCCGCCCTCGGTCCGCTATCGCGGCGTTTTCCTCAATGATGAGGATTGGGGCCTGATCCCCTGGGCCGCCGCCACCCACGCCCCGGACGAAAAGCCGCTCGGTCCCAAAACCTACGCCAAAGTCTTTGAATTGCTGCTCCGACTGAAGGCCAATCTGCTCTGGCCCGCGATGCACAAGCTAACCCAGCCCTTCAATGCCGATCCCGCCAATGCCGCCCTGGCGGATCGCTATGCCATCGTCATGGGGTCCAGCCATGCCGAACCGATGCTGCGCAACAATGTCGGGGAATGGACCGCCCCGCCCGACGATTTCAACTATGTGACGAACGCACCGGGGGTCCAGCGCTATTGGGAAGAGCGCGTCGCCAGCCATGCCCGCTATGAAAGCTTCTGGACGCTGGGGATGCGCGGTATCCATGACAGCGGCATGGTCGGCCCGGCAACGCTGGACGATCGCCGCGCCACGCTCGACCGCATCATCGCCGACCAGCGCGCGATGCTCGATCGCGCGGGCATCGCCAAAGCGCCGCAGGTTTTCACGCCCTATAAGGAAGTGCTGGACCTCTACCGCGCGGGCCTCAAAATCCCCGACTATGTCACATTGATGTGGCCGGACGATAATTTCGGCTATATCCGCCACTTCCCCGACGCAGCCGAACGCGCTCGCGCGGGCGGCTCCGGCGTCTATTATCACCTCTCCTATCTCGGCGCGCCGCTCTCCTATCTCTGGCTGTCCACCACCCCGCCCGCGCTGATCCGTGAGGAAATGGGCCGCGCCTATGATCGCGGCGCGCGCCAGATCTGGGTCGCCAATGTCGGCGACCTCAAGCCCGCCGAACTCGCGACCGATTATTTCCTCTCGCTCGCCTGGGACGTGGACGCTACCCGCGCCCAACCGATCGACCGCTTCGTGGAAAGCTGGGCCGCCGAAAATATCGACCCGGCCCAGGCCCGCCCGATCGCAACGATCCTGCGCGACTATCACCGGCTCAATTTCGATCGGCGGCCCGAACATCTCCAATATTATCTGCCCGGCGAAAAGGCCCGCCCCAGCCCGCTGTCGATCGCGCAGGCCGACGCCCGCCTCGCCGATTTCGCCGCGATGGCCGACGCCGCCGCCGCGCTGGAACCCGCCATCCCAGCCGATCGCCGCGATGCCTTTTTCGAGCTGGTCGGCTATCCCGTGGCCGCATCCGCCGCCGCCAACCGCCGCTTTTTCGCTGCCGAAGCGCACGACCGGCTGCGCGACACCGACCTGCCCCAAGCGCTCCAGCGCGGCGCGATCGCCCGTGCAGCAGACGACAGCCTACGCGCCCTCACCCACCGCTACAACCAGGCCATTGCAAGCGGCAAATGGCGCGCCATGATGGCGGTCGAGCCAGCCGACGGGCAATGGCGCAGCTACCGCCTCACCCCGCCGCGGCTCCCCGCGCCGGACGTCCCCGCGCTGGCCGCCACCCCACACGCCACCACCCCGCCACCGCCAGCACCCCTGCTCACCCCGCGCGATTTCACCCCCGCCAAAGGCTGGCGGCACAGCGACGGGCTGGGCCGCCACGGCGCTGTCCTCGCCCCCACCGGCCAGCCCGGCCCGGCAAGCGCGACCATCACCCTGCCCGCTGGCCAGTGGCGCGCAACCGTCGACATCCTGCCCACCTATGCCGACAAGGATGGCGACCCGCTGCGCCTCACCCTCACCATCGACGACATAGACTATCCCCTCGCCGCCCCGCGCCAGACCGGCGACCGCGACTGGGCGCTGGCAGTGCTGGACAATCGCCTTGCCCTGCCCCTGCCCGCCCCGCTAGCCGCTGGCACCCACCGCCTGACGCTACGCGCCGCCGATCCGGGCGTGCTGGTCGAAGCGATCCGCTTCACCCCCGCAACCAACAAAGACGACTTGCATTAATTTCACATGGCATGATACGCATCCACTATATGGTATTTAATCGCGTGCCAGCCCCAAAAATGGCGGCACAACCGAAGGCAGACGACGGAAGCACAATGACCCCCGAAACCCGCCCCGTCCGCCTGCGCAACTATCTCGCTTATGGATCGAACGACGTGCTGGGCGCGGGGTCGATGGCGGTGATTTCCGGCTGGGTGCTGATCTTCTACACCCAGTTTTGCGGGCTGTCCGCGGGGCAGGCTGCCACCATCTTCGCGGTCGCGCGCATCCTCGACGCCTTCGCCTCCCCCATGATCGGCTATATCTCCGATCATTTCGGTCGCACCCGCCTTGGCCAGCGTTTCGGCCGTCGCCGCTTCTTCATCCTCGCCGCCATCCCGCTGCTGCCCAGCTTCGCGCTGATGTGGCTGCCGGGCCAGACCTTTTGGTATTATCTCGTCAGCTATGTCCTGTTCGAGCTGGTCTATGCGATGGAGATCATCCCGTTCGAAACCCTCGCCGCCGAAATGTCGTCCGACTATAAGACCAAGGCAAAATTCGCCGGCGCGCGCATCCTGTTCGGGCAGGCATCGGCCATCCTCGCCGGTTTCCTGCCGCTCTGGCTGATCACCACGCTCGGCCGCGACAGCGCCGACACCTTCTTCTATATGGGGATCATCTTCGCCATCCTGTTCATGGCCACCGCCGGGCTGCTCTATCTGTTCAGCTGGGAACGGCATATGCCCGGCACGACACTCGCTCCGCAGCCCGCCTCGTCGGGCGGCGCGGGTCAGGCGTTCAAGGCGCTCTATCGCAATCTTTTCTCCACCATGCGCATCCGCGCATTCCGCCTGCATCTGGGCATGTATCTGGGCGGCTATATCAGCCAGGATATTTTCAACGCCGCCTTCACCTTCTTCGTCATCTTCGCGCTGACCGGCTCCATGGCGATCGCGTCGGGCCTGCTCGGCACCATGTATATCGTCCAGTTCGTCGCGGTGATCATCGCCATCAACCTGGCGCTCCGCGCCTCGCCCAGCCGCGCCTATCAGATCGCCGCCGCCTCCTTCGCGGCGGGCGCGCTGACGCTGATCGGCCTGTGGGTGCTGGGCATCCCGGCGAGCAGCCCAATGATCTGGCTGCCCATCATCCTGGCGGGCCTTGGTCGCGGCGCGCTCAACTACATCCCTTGGGCGACCTATAATTATATGGCGGACGTGGATGAAATCGTCACCGGCCAGCGGCGCGAGGGCAGCTTTGCCGGAGTCATGACCTTCGTGCGCAAAGCAACGCAGGCCGCCGCCGTCGCGGGGGTCGGCTTCATCATGCAGGCGGGCGGCTTCATCTCCGGCGCGCCGGTGCAGAGCTACACCGCCATCCTCACCATCGCGCTGCTGCTGGGGATCGGCACCGTCGGGATGCTGGGCTTTGGCATCCTCGTCTCCACCCGCTTCCGCCTCAGCCCCACCACCCACGCCATATTGATGGCGGAGATCGAGCATCTGCGCAGCGGCGCACGCACCCCCACCAGCGCGGAGGCAGGCGCGATCGTCGAAAATCTCTCCGGCTGGCGCTATGACCAGCTGTGGGGCAATAATCCGGTCGCTGCCCGATAATGGCTGCCCCGCTCAGACCGCCAGCCGGTTGCCATAGCCGATGATGATCGTCGCCAGGATCAGCAGCCCGACCCCGCTCCACACCATCCGCCGCACCGCGGGCGCGGCATCCTTCCACTCGCGAAAGGCAAAGCCCCAGCAGGTGCCAAAGATGATGATGGATGCCATGTGCAGCGTCCAGCTGGAAAAGCCGAACCGGCCCATCTGGCTTTCGCCCATCGTGTAGAAGAAGAATTGGAAATACCAGGCCGTCCCTGCCAGCGCGCACAGCAGGAAATTGGGCAGCAGCGCCGGACGCTGTCCCTGCGCATCCGCCGCGCCCAGCCATTGGCCCGCCGACTTGTTCTTTACGATCAGCCAGGCGCACCACAGGGCGTTGGTCACAAGCCCGCCGAACATGACGATGCACAGGGTCGGCAGGCCAACCCATAGCGGCCCGGTTCCCGCCGCTCGGCTTAGGTCATTGACCGGCTGGCCCGCCGCCAGACCAAAGGCGAAGCAGGACGACATGATGCCGGAGAAGATGGCGACTGCGATGCCCTTCCTGAAATCAAATTCGGCGACCACCGCCGCCTTCTGCTCCGGCGAAAGCGCCGCATCCTTGCGCGCCCCCGCCATGGCGACGACGATGATGCCCAGCACGGTCACCGCCAGCCCCGCCAGCACGATCTGCCCGGACAGCGTGCCCGCAATCTCGCGCATGAATGTGCCGTCCACGATCGGCGGGATCAGCGTACCGAACACGGTGCATAGCCCCAGCACTACCGCCATCCCCAGTGACAGCCCCAGATAGCGCATCGTCAGGCCATAGGTCAGCCCGCCAAAGCCCCAGAGAAAACCGAAGAACATGCACCAGCCCACAACGCTGCCGGGCACTTGGCGCATCACCCCCATCAGGTCATTGGTCTGGACCGAGGCAAAGAACCAGGGCGCGATGACCCAGGAAAATATCCCCCCGGTCAGCCAGAAAATCTCCCAGTTCCACCGCTTCACCCCACGATAGGGGACATAGAAGCTCGCCGAGGCGAGACCGCCCAGCCAGTGGAACAGCACGCCGAGCAACGGATTGGGGATCATAGCTTCAGTCCCAGACGATAGAGGCGATTGGCGTTGCCGCCGAACAAAGCGCGCCGTTCTGCTTCCGGCAGATCGGCAACGATGGCGTGATAGGATTCCATGTAACGGTCGATCGACCCGAACAATTTGTCGGTCGGCGTGTCGCTGGCGAACATGCAGCGCTCCACCCCGAACAGGTCGATCGTTTCGCGGATGAAGGACGCGACATTCTCTTTGGTCCAGTCGCGGCGGATGAAACCCATGCCCGACAGCTTGACCGCGACATGCGGCATCGCCGCCAGCGCCGCCATGCCCCGCCGCCAGTCGCCGATGCCGTCCGCGTCGGTCAGCACCGGCATCCCCATATGGTTGATGATGACGGGGATGTCGGGATGCCGCTCGATCAGGGGAACAAGCCCCGGCATCTGCCCTGGATAGCATTGCAGGTCGAAGGACAGATGATGTTTGGCCAGCAGCCCATAACCTGCCTGCCACGCCGGATCGCGCGTCAGGTCGACCGGACCATAGGTCCGCTTGGGATCGGGATGCCAGTTGACGATATGGCGGATGCCCTTCACCCGGCCATGCGCCACCTGCGCGGCCAGCAGCGCATCGACTTGCGGGTCATCGAGCGCGGCAAAGGCGACGATCCCGGTGGGCAACCCTTCGATCGCGGCTAGCCCGTCGAGCCACTGCGTCTCGCGCAGCGCACTCTCCGCCGCCGCCCCGGCATCGACATGGACGGCACCGACGACATTCCACCGGGCCAGATCGGCACGATAATCCGCCACGCCATAATCGCGTGCAATCGCCTCGACACTGCCATTCGGCCCCTCGTCGGAGAAAGGCGGGCTGAGCCAGTCATAGCGGATATGCGCCAGATCCCACAGATGGATATGCGCATCGACAAAGGGAATCATGATCCGCTCCAAGGCATTGGCAGCTTTGCCGGGTTCCCCAACCTCCGTTCGCCCTGAGCCTGTCGAAGGGCCCGGCTGAGCGAAGTCGAAGCCTTCGCCATGCTCAGGCGAGAGCTTCGACTTCGCTCAGCCCGAACGGAAGTTGGCTTCATTATTGATCGCGACCCGCTGGCTCTTTCCGTCCAGTCGCGCCGCGCAACTTTGCTTAAAAGGTCGTCCGCCCGCCCGACGTGTCGAAGGTCGACGCCGTGGTGAAGCTGCACTCCTCGCTCGCCATGAAGCACACCATCGCTGCCGACTCGCTGACTGCGCCCAGACGGCCCATGGGAATCTTCGACCGCATATAATCGACCTGGCTCTGTGGCAGCTGCGCCAGGATCGGGCTTTCAAAGGTCGCAGGCGTCAGCGCATTGGCGATCACGCCCTTGCCCGCCAGTTCCTTGCCCAGGCTTTTGGTCAGGCCGATCACCCCCGCCTTGCTCGCGGAGTAAGCCGACGCATTGGGATTGCCCTCCTTGCCCGCGACCGAGGCGAGATTGACGATCCGGCCATAGCCATTTTCCAGCATGAACGGCACCACCGCCCGGTTGCAGTAGAACAGGCCGTTCAAATTGATGTCGATGACCCGCTGCCAGCTGTCGAGCGGATAGTCCCACACGCTCGCTGTCGCGCCGGTGATGCCCGCCGAACAGACGAGAATGTCGATCTTGCCCAACGCATCGGCGCTCGCCTTCGCCGCTTCTTCCACCGCGGCCTGATCGGACACGTCGAGCGCGGCGACGGCGCTCGCGCCAACCTCATCCCCGGCGGCGGCCAGCGCTTGCGGGTTCACATCCCATAGCACCACCTTGCCGCCCTCCGCGACGATCCGCACTGCAACCATTTTGCCCAGCCCCGACGCCCCGCCGGTGACGATGGCGCAGCGCCCTGCATAGCGCCCTGCAAAAATGCTCATCCCAGCACCTCGTCACCCAGATGCCGCCATTCGACGACCTTTTGCGTCTGCACGCCCAGCTTGGCGATCCCCAATTCCATGACGTCGCCGGCCTTCAGGTAAATAGCGGTCGGCTTCTTCCCCTCGCCCACGCCCGGCGGCGTGCCGGTGATCATCAGGTCGCCGGGATACAGGGTGATATATTCGCTGACATAGGAAATCAGCTGCGCGACATTGAAGATCATCGTGCGCGTGTTGCCGGTCTGCATCCGCGCGCCATTGACGTCCAAATGCATGTCCAGATCCTGCGGATCGCCCACCTCGTCGGGCGTCACCAGCCAGGGACCGGTCGGGCAGAATGTGTCATGCCCCTTGCCCTTGCTCCACTGGGTGCCGCGCTGCTTCTGGTTGAAGCGCTCCGACACGTCGTTGACCAGCGTATAGCCCGCGACCTTCGACAGCGCCTCCTCCTCGGTAACGAAGCGGCAGGTCTCGCCGATGATCACGCCCAGTTCGACTTCCCAGTCGCCATGCGTCGAACCCTTGGGCAGCATCACTTCATCGTTCGGCCCATTGAGCGACGACAGCGCCTTCATGAACATCATCGGTTCGGTCGGGATGGGCAGGTTGGATTCGATCGCATGATCCTCATAATTCAGGCCAATGGCGACGATCTTCCCCACGCCCTTGACCGGCACGCCATAGCGCGGCGTCCCCTCGACGATCGGCAGCGACGCGACGTCGGCGGCTTTGGCAGCGGCCAGCGTCTCGATCGTCAGATCGGCCACCACGCCCGACAGGTCGCGAATATTCCCCTGCGCATCGACGATACCGGGCTTTTCCTGGCCACGCGGCCCAAAACGGCAGAATTTCATGGAAATCTCGCTTCTTGCTTAGTGAGTATAAGGGCGATGCATCGCGATATCGCGGTTCAATTCGACGCCGAAGCCGGGCGCATCCAGCGCGCTGGCCTTCAGACGTCCATTTTCCGGCACCGGCTCACCGATCAGCTGCGGATGGAACATCGGCACCACCTCGGTCGGCCCCGGATGCATCATCAGGAATTCGGCGAAGGGCGAATTGTGGCGCGTAATGACGAAATGGTAGGAATAGACCGATGATCCATGCGGCACGACCATCTTGCCATGGGCATCGGCCAGCGCACTGATCTTGAGCAATTCGGTCACGCCGCCGCACCAGCCGACATCGGGCTGGATGATGTCGCAGCAGTCCATCTCCAGCAACATGCGGAAGCCCCAACGGGTCGCTTCATGCTCACCGGTCGTCACCAGCATCCCCTTGGGGACGTTGCGCTTCAATTGCTGGTAGCCCCAATAATCGTCGGGGCTGATCGCTTCCTCGATCCACTTCAACCCATGTTCATGGGCGGCAATCGCCAGCCGCGTGGCATAATCGACGTCCAGCGCCATCCAGCAATCCCACATCAGCCAGAAATCGGGACCGCATTTTGCGCGCATGTCCGCCAGCTCGGCGATGTTCTTTTTCAGGCCCTCGATGCCCTCTGCCGGACCATGGTGCAGCGGCATCTTGCCGCCGATAAAGCCCAGCTCCCTGGCCACATCAGGCCGCGCGCCGGTCGCGTAAAATTGCAGCTCGTCGCGCACCGCGCCGCCCAGCATGTGATAGACCGGCTCCTGCCGCAACTTGCCCAGCAAGTCCCACAGCGCCAGGTCGACCCCGGAAATCGCATTCACGACCAGACCCTTGCGCCCATAATATTGGGTCGAAAAATACATCTGGTCCCAGATTTTCTCATAATCGGTGGGCGAACGCCCTTCCAGAAACCGCGCCAGATGCTTTTCGACGATGAACGCCGCCGGCTCGCCCCCGGTCGTCACCGCAAAACCAATCGTCCCGTCCTCGGCCTCAATCTCCACCACCAGCGTGCCCAGCACATTGATGCCGAAGCTCTGCCGCGACTGGCGATATTCGGGATAGCGCGACATGGGCGTGGCAATATGGTCGTCGATCCAATGGCCTTCGCCCTGGTCATGATAATCGGCACCGCCCCCGCGCACCGTGAAGGCACGGACATGCTTGATTTTCGGCAAGTTCACGATCGGCACACACCCACTCCCTGAACGCAGCCGCTGCCCAATATGTGGGAACCAGCAGCAAAAACTTTCACTATATGATCAAAACGCCGATAACGGCTGGGTATTGAGTGAGGTGCGTTGATCGAAACTATCAGCCCATCCTCGCCTTCACCCTTGTTTTTCTCATTTTGTGGGATAGAGTATTAGTAGATGAGACAAAATACGTCAAATCCAGAATCGGGCGAAATGAAAATCGTTGAGGTTGAGGAAAAATCGAAGGCTGCTGGTTCCCAGACCCTGCATCGCGGGCTGGACCTGCTCGACCAGGTGATTGACGGGCCGATCAAGCTCGCCGACCTGTCGATCCGCATGGGTCTCACCCGCTCCACCACCCACCGTCTCGCCAATGCGATGGTGGAGCGCGGTTTCCTGACCTTCCTGCCGCGCGAAGGCTATCAGCTGGGGCCGAAATTGCTCCAGCTGGGCTTCCTCGCCCAATCTCAGACCGACATCGTCCAGATCGCCCGCCCCCATATCGAATCGCTCGCCGCCGCCAGTGAGGATGTCGTCCATCTTGGCCGTCTCGATGGCGATCATGCGCTCTATCTCGACAAGATTCCCGGTCGCCGCCGCGTCGAAATCTCCAGCCGCATCGGCGATCGCCACCCCCTGACCTCGACTGGCCTTGGCAAGGCGCTGCTGCTCGATGAAGCCGAATCGCGCTGGCAGCGCGCCTTCGACGCCGAACGCGAAGCGGGCATCCACGCCGCCGACTATACGCTCTGGCTCGACCGGATGCGTAGCTATGCCACCGCAGGCCGCGCCTATGATCTGGAGGAAAATGAGGACCAGATACGCTGCGTCGCCGCGCCGATCCGCGATGCCTCCGGCGCGATCGTCGCCGCCATCAGCCTGTCGAGCGCTGCCCAATATATGGACGATGATCGCATGGCCGCGCTCAGCGACGACGTCCGCGCCACCGCCAACCGGGTCAGCGCCGATCTCGGCTGGACCCCCGGCCTCAAACCCCGCCGCGCTGTACGGCGGTAAAGTGATGACAGACGCCCCCAAAAATTCCTCCCCTGCAAGGGGAGGGGGACCGCGCCCGAAGGGCGTGGTGGAGGGGTGTCACCCTATCGATAGCATGACACCCCTCCGTCTGGCCTCCGGCCATCCACCTCCCCTTGCAGGGGAGGATTATCGTTCCCACACATCCCTCATCAGGAAAGCCTCGCCCCATGAAACTGCTTGAAGGCAAGACCGTCCTCGTCACCGGCGCATCGACCGGTATTGGCCGCGCCGCCGCGATCGGCGCGGCGCAGCATGGCGCCAATGTCGCGATCAACTATGCCAGCAGCGACGGCCCTGCCCAAAGCTGCGTCGCGGCGATCGAGGCGCTCGGCCAGCGCGTCATCGCGGTAAAGGGCGACGTCGCCGACCCGCAAACCGCGCAGGATTTCGTGGCAAAGGCCGTGGACGCCTTCGGCAAGGTGGACGTCATGGTCAGCAATGCGGGCATCTGCCCCTTCCACGCCTTTCTCGACATGCCGGTCGATGTGGTCGAGCGCACCTTCAAAGTGAACCTGCACGGCGCCTATTTCATGGTCCAGGCCGCCGCCCAACAGATGGTCAAACAGGGCCATGGCGGTTCGATCGTCGCCGTCTCCTCCATCTCCGCGCTGGTCGGCGGCGAATATCAGACCCATTACACCCCGACCAAGGCGGGCGTTCATTCGCTGATGCAATCCACCGCCATTGCGCTGGGCAAACATAATATCCGCTGCAACAGCGTGTTGCCCGGCACCATCCTGACGGAGATCAACAAGGATGATCTCGCCGACGATGAAAAGCGCCGCTACATGGAACAGCGCACTCCGTTGGGCCGCCTCGGCGCGCCGGAGGATCTCGCCGGACCCATCGTCTTTCTCGCGTCAGACATGGCCGCCTATGTCACCGGCGCCGCGCTGCTGGTTGACGGCGGCATGTATGTGAATCTGCAGTGACACCCCCACCTACCCCCGTCGTCCCCGCGCAAGCGGGGGTCCATCTCCCACCATCTTACCAGCCGCAAGGCCGGGAGATGGATTTCCGCCTGCGCGGAAATGACGACAAAGAGGTCGATATATGAAGCGCCCCATCCTGCCACTCCTCGCCCTCCTCCTCGCCACCCCGGTCCACGCCACCCGGCCCGGCGACACCATCCTGATTGCAGGCGATTCCACCGCCGCCGATTATGCCCCCGCCCGCTATCCCCAGACCGGCTGGGGCATGATGCTGCGCTGCGCCGTCGCGCCGGACGTGCGCATCCTCAACCACGCCCGCAATGGCCGCTCCACCCGCAGCTTCCTGGCCGAGGGACGCTGGGACGCGCTGCGCGCCGACATCATGCCGGGCGACACAGTGCTGATCCAGTTCGGCCATAATGACCAGACCCGCGCCAAGCCGGAACGTTGGGCGCCCGCGCAAACCGACTATCGCGACAATCTGCTGCGCTTCATCCGCGACGTGCGGATCGCTGGCGGCGTTCCCGTCCTTCTCACCCCGGTCGCGCGGCGCAACTTCGGCCCGGACGGGCGCGCCATCGCCGATTACCCCGCATGGTCCGCCGTGGTGCGCGACCTCGCCGCCAAAACCGCCACCCCGCTCATCGACCTGGAAGCCCGCTCCCGCGCCTGGCTCGACCGCGCCGGGCCGGACAAGTCCACATCCCTCTACCTCCATTACAGCGCGCAGGACCAAGTCGCCGCCTTCCCCAAAGGCGTCAGCGACGACACCCATTTCAGCGAGCTTGGCGCGCGGCAGGTGGCCGATCTGGTCGCCGACGGCCTCAAGTCCCTCGCCCTTCCCATCTCCGCCAAAATAGACGACCCTCGCCCGGCGCTCACCCGCACTACCCCGCTTGGAAGGACGGATTGCCAATGACAGCCATCGACCGCCGCACCCTGATTTCCGGCGCCATCGCCGGTGCCGCGCTGGCTCCATCCCTCGCCCACGCACAGGCCATTCCCCTGCCGCCGGGCTTCGTCCGTTTCCCGATCTGGCCGGGCAAGGCACCAGGCGGCGATCATGTCACCGTAACGGAGGCGGAAACCCTGCGCCGCCCCGACGGCGGCCCGCATGACAGCCTGTTCACCCATGTCACCACGCCCACGCTGACGCTGGTGCGCCCGACCCAGCCCAACGGCGCGGCGATCCTGCTCATCCCCGGCGGCGGCTACAGCCGTGTCGCGATCGGCCATGAAGGCTATAGCATCGCCCGCCGCCTCGCCGACGCGGGCTATGCCTGCTATAGCCTGCTCTACCGCCTGCCCGCCGATGGCTGGGCGGCAGGCCCGCAGGCACCGTTGCAGGACGCCCAGCGCGCGCTGCGCCTCGTCCGCGCCCTTGCCCGCCGTGAACATTATGATGCCAACCGCGTCGGCGTGATCGGCTTTTCGGCGGGCGGCCACCTTGCCGCCTGGCTCACCAGCCGCACGCCCGAACAGACTTACACGCCGATCGACGCCAGCGACCGCGAACCGATCAAGGCCGCCATAGCTGCCTATATGTATCCGGTGATCCAGATGGAGGGCGCGTTCGTCCATCAGGGATCGCGCACCCAGTTGCTCGGCCCCACCCCATCGCCCGAAACGATGCGCGCTTACTCGCTCGACCAGAATGTCAGCGCACAAACCCCGCCCATATTCATGGCCCATGCGCTGGACGACGCCGCCGTGCCGCCCGAAAACAGCCTCGCCATGCTCGCCGCCCTGCGCGCCAAGAGCATCCCGGCCGAAGCCCATCTGTTTGAAAATGGCGGCCACGGCTTCGGGCTCATCGCCCCGCCGGCCGCGCCCGCGCCATGGCCCGACCTGTTCCTCAATTTCGCGAAACGCCACGGCCTATGACCCGTCAGGTCGCCCTGTTCGTCACCTGCCTGGTCGACATCATGCGCCCCCGCATCGGCTTCGCCGCGATTCGCGCGCTCGAAGCCGCCGGGTGTGACGTGGTCGTGCCACAGGGCCAGACCTGTTGCGGCCAGCCCGCGCTCAACAGCGGCGACCGCGACCATGCCGTGGCGCTGGCGAAACAGACGATCGCCGCGCTCCTGCCCTATGAAGCCATCATCGTCCCCTCCGGCTCCTGCGCCGGGACGATCCGCTGCCATTATCCCGAACTGTTCGAGAATGACCCGGCCAGGCTCCCCCGCGCGCAGGCCGTCGCCGCCAAAACCTTTGAGGTCATGGCCTATCTCGACGAAGTGTGCGGCTGGAAACCCGACGGCGTCACCCTCCCCGCCACCGCCGCCTATCATGACAGTTGCTCCGGCCTGCGCGAACTCGGCATCAAGGCCCAGCCCCGCCGCCTGCTCAACGCGATCGACGGCCTGTCGATGACACCGCTGGCGGGCGCGGAAAGCTGCTGCGGCTTCGGTGGCACCTTCTGCGTCAAATATCCCGCCATCTCCAACGCCATCGTCGGCGAAAAAGCCGCAGCCATCGACGCGACCGGCGCGGACCTGCTGCTGGCAGGCGACCTTGGCTGCCTGATGAACATGGCGGGCAAACTCCACCGCGACGGCAGCAAGGTCCGCGCCTTCCACGCCATCGAACTGATCGCAGGCATGGGCGACGGCCCCGCCATCGGCGAAGAAGCATGAGCAGCTTCACCACTCGCGCGGACGCCGCGCTCGCCGACCCGATCCTGAAAATCGCGGTCGAACGCACCGCCGGCACCGCGCAGGCCAAACGCGCCATCGCTATCGACGCCTTCCCCGATTTCGAGGCCGCCCGCACCCGCGCCGCCGCGATCAAGGATCATGTGATCGCCCATCTCGGCCCCTATCTGGAGCGGTTCGAGGCCAACGCCATCGCGTCCGGCGCGCAGGTCCACTGGGCGCAAAGTGCCGACGAAGCCTGTGGGATCGTCATCGCCATCTGCAAGGCCGCCAACGCCAAAACCGTCGCCCGCTCCAAATCCATGCTCGGCGAGGAAATCGGCCTGCCCCACGCGCTGGAGGAAGCAGGCATCGTCCGCGTCGAAACCGACCTTGCCGAACATATCATCCAATTGGCCGACGAGCGCCCATCGCACATCATCTGGCCCGCCATGCACAAGACAAGCGAGCAGGTCTCCGCCTTGTTCAAGGCCAAGCATCGCACCCCGCACGAAGAAGAAACCATCGCCGCCATGGCCCAGAGCGCCCGGCGCGAACTGCGCGGTGCCATGCTCGGCGCGGATGTCGGCATATCGGGCGCCAACTTCCTGATCGCGGACACAGGCGCGGTCTGCACCGTCACCAATGAAGGCAATGCCGAACTCTCGCTCGTCCCCCCGCGTGTCCATATCGTGACCGCAGGAATCGAAAAGATCGTGCCGTCCATGTCCCACGCGATTCCCATGCTGCGGATGCTGGCCCGCTCGGCCACAGGCGCGGCGTTGACCCAATATACCACCTTCTACACCGGCCCCAAGCGCGCGCACGACCACGACGGCCCCGAAGAGATGCACATCGTCCTGGTCGACAATGGCCGCACCAAAATGCGCGAGGAGGGGCTGGCGGAGATGCTGCGCTGCATCCGCTGCGGCGCGTGCATGAACCATTGCGTCGTGTTCCGCCAGATTGGCGGCCACGCCTATGGCGGCACCTATCCCGGCCCGATGGGCGCCGTCCTCACGCCCGCGCTCGACGGCCTCGCCGCGACCCGCGATCTCGCCCATGCCTGCACCCTCAACGGCATGTGTCAGCAGGTCTGCCCGGTCAAAATCCCCCTGCCCACTTTGCTTCGGGGCTGGCGTGAGAAAAGCTGGCGCGAAGGGCTGGAGCCGACCTCGATGCGCGCAGGGCTTGGCCTATGGGCCTGGGTCGCCACCCACCCGGCGCTCTACCGGCTCGGTACGGCCCTGGCGATCCGCGCGATCCGCCTGCTGGGGCGCAAGGGCTGGATCGCCCGCCTGCCGCTCGCAGGCGGCTGGACCCAATATCGCGACCTCCCCAAACCCGCCGCGCGCAGTTTCATGGCCCAGTATCAGCAGGAACAGCGCAAATGAGCGCCCGCGCATCAGATAGCAGGGCGGCCATCCTCGCCCGCTTGCATAGCCCCGCCCCGGACGCCTTGGAAGCCACCGCGCTGCTCGGCACCCCCGAACGCCCGCCAGAACGCCCAGCCGTGGACGCCACCAATCTCTTATCCGAATTTCTCGCCCGGCTGGCCCGCCCCAGCGTCAATGCCAGCCATGACGTCATCGCCAGCCTCACGGACCTCCCCGCAGCGATCGCCCGCTACCTGCGCGCCGAAAACGAACCGCTCACCCTCTGCTGCCCGCCCGACCCACGCCTTGACGCCTGCGACTGGTCCGCCTTCACCCTCCACGCCACCGCCGCGCCGGACGAAACCGCCACCCTCGCCATCGCGCGCAAGGGGATCGCCGAAACGGGATCGCTGATCTTCGAAACCAGCCCGACTGCCCCGATGCTCCCCAATTTCCTGACGCTCCACCATATCGTCCTGCTCCCGGTCGCCGCCATCGCCGCCCATCTGGAGGACGCCCCCCTCCCCGGCCCGCAACCGCGCGCCCATTACTGGATCACCGGCGTGTCCGGCACCACCGACATTGAAGGCACCTATGTCCGCGGCGCCCACGGCCCGCGCTTCCTCCATGTCATCCTGCTGCGCGATGCGCCTCCTCACATGGCGGACCATTAGTCCATATATCGGGAATTTATGGCTGACAGGCCGCCCGTCCCCCGCTATAAGCCGGACCAAAGCCCGCCAGCGGAGAGACTCCATGTTCGACAAGACCTATTATGCGACGCACCCGGACATGATGGAGTGCGTGAGCAATGACGAACTGCGCGATCGCTATCTGATCGGCGGGCTGTTCCGCGATGGGGAATGCGTGCTGAA